>NZ_JAEFCH010000049.1:0-27916 GCF_016406015.1 Acidovorax sp. IB03
GTCAAACTTCTACTGCCTCCCCGGCAGAGCCGGGGGGCCTCCTTTTGGTAGCTAGGTGCAGCCTTCAGCACGACGGAGGCGGCAATGCGCACGCATTGGGTAGTTTTGTTCTGCCTTGCTGCGTCGATTTTCCTGGGTATCGGTCTGGCCTGCGCATCGATGGCGGTGTTGCCTCGCGTCACCGGACCTTCTTCTTCCTTGCTTTTCTTTGGACGCATAGCAAACGGTGAGGAGGTTGATTACACCAACAGCTTCAAAGGTGCTTCCGTTGATGCGTTGCTCACGGATTGGACGGCCCAAATTCACCGCAATGCCCAGATTGCCTGTGACAAATTTCGCTGGGTTCGACGCGGGATATTGTGGTCGTTTCTGGCCATTCTGCCGTGGTTCGCTGCCATCATCACATTGGTTCATAAGTAACCGGTGCTCAGGGCGGCACGTGCAAGAAACGACGTCCAACACAAACCGCGCGTCGTCGGAGTGCAGAGCGTCAAAATGTGCGAAGTTGCATCCAAGCACTCGGTATGGAGATAGCGTTGCCCAAGACACTCACCCAGATGAAGAAACGCCTTGAAGAGGCGATGAATGAAGCCCATGAAGCCGAGGAGATCATTCCGCTGATGAAAGAGGTGATCGCCAGGTTTGAACTGGTGCCGGACGACCTGTTTGAAACGGGTGCGCCGGAATCCAAAGTGGGTATCCGAAAGACGTCCCGAGTAGATCAGCCATCAGGTGGTGAAACGAGCATGTACCGAGACGCCCATGGCAACACATGGGTGGGCAAGGGCCGCCGTCCCAAGTGGTTGATCGAAGCCTTGGAGAGGGGCAAAACCCTTGAAGATTTCTTGCCTCGTGGAAGGCGTCTTCGAAGCGCTAAGTAGTTGTGGCTAAAGGACTTTAGTCAGTCGAATTCCGTTTTTGCATAGAAACCGAGGTTACCCCGCATCGAGCGGCGTGATTTTCAGGCCCGACTCTGTGATGATGGCGTCCGGTAGGTCGTTGGCCGCCGCCATCCGGTTGACCGTGGCGAGCTGCGTTTCCAGCAACGTCAGCCGTTCATGCAGGTACTGGTCGCAATCGGTGGCCACGGCCAGCGGCAATTCGCTGGCCTGCTTGAGGCTGGCAAATTTCGCTGGCGGCACCAGGTAGTCCTCGAAATCCTTGAACTGGCGGGAGCCTTGCACCCAGATGTCGCCGGAGCGCAGTGCGTTCTTCATCTCCGACAGCGCGCACAGTTCGTAGTAACGCCGGTCGATTCCGGCGTCGGTCATCACCAGCTTTTGCCAGCGCGGCTTGATGAAATCGGTTGGCGCATCGGCGGGCACCTTGCGGGCGTTGTCGCTGTTCATGTTGCGCAGCACTTCGATAGCGTCGAGCACGTCCTTGGCGGCGGGCGCGGCCCGCAGCTTGAGCACGGCGAGGAATTCCGGCGCGTAGCGGCGCAGCGTGGCATAGCTCTCGCCGATGCGGTGCAGGAAATCGAAGTCCTCGGGCTGCGCGAGTTTCTGCGCCTCGGTGACGCTCTCGGCGAAGGCATCCCAGGACATGACGGCTTCGATGGCGGCGAACGGATCGCGGCCGGCTTGCTTGGCCTCGATCAGCGCCTGGCCGATGCGTCCGAATAGCCGCACCTTGGCATTGATCGCCTTGCCGGATGCCTGGAACTGCTGCTGATGTTTGTTCTTGGCGGCGTTGAACAGTTTGCCCAGAATGCGGTCGTGCAGGTCGATGATTTCGTCAGTGACGGTCGCCATGCCTTCGATGGTGAGCGCAACCAGAGTCGCGTAGCGGCGCTGCGGCTCGAACTTGGCCAGGTCGGCTGGCGTCATCTGGCCACCCTCGCGGGCGATCTTGAGCAGCCGGTTCTGGTGCACCGACCGCTCGATGCCGGAGGGCAGGTCGAGCGCCTGCCACGCCTTGAGGCGTTCGATGTGTTCCAGCATGTGCCGCGAGTTCGGTTTGACCGGGGATTGCCGCAGCCAGGCCAGCCAGGTCGTCTTGCCGTTGTCGCGGCGCTTGAGCAGATCGTCGAGGCGACGGCGATGCATGTCCGATAGCGGTTCGGCCAAGGCGTCGTAGATGCGCCGGTTGGCGCGGGTGATCGCCTCGACGCTCGCCCGCTCGACGGCGTTGAGAGCAGGCAGAATGACCGACTGCCGCCGCAGGTGCTCGATGAAGGCGCTTGCCAGCACAATGCCCTTGTCGGTTTGCATGGCCAGCTCGGTCAGCGTGTGGACGGCCTGCCGGTAGTGGCTCATGGTGAAGGGCCGGAAACCGAAGACGGTTTGCAGCTCGATCAGGTGCTCACGCCGGGTCTGCTCCCGCTGTCCGTACTTGCCCCAGCTTTCGATGCTGACCTTGAGCTGGTCGGCGACCAGTTTCAGCAAGGGCGGGAACGGCGGTTCATCAACGCCCAGTATGACGCCCGGAAAGCGTAGGTAGCAAAGCTGCACCGCGAAGCCCAGCCGATTGGCTGGCCCGCGCCGCTGTCGGATAATCGAGAGGTCGGTATCGCTTAATGTGTAATGTCGAATCAGGTCGTCCTTGGAGTCCGGCAACACCAGCAGGCTTTCCCGCTCGGCGGCGGACAGGATTGAACGACGTGGCATATTTACTGATTCGTTCTCAAGTATTGATACAGGGTTTCGCGACTGATTCCGAATTCACGTGCCAGCTTGGTCTTTTGTTCGCCAGCCTCGACACGTTGGCGCAGTTCGGCAATACGCTCAGACGGCAGGGATTTCTTCCTGCCACGGTAAGCACCGCGTTGCTTGGCAAGCGCAATACCCTCGCGCTGACGCTCGCGGATCAAGGCGCGCTCGAACTCGGCGAACGCGCCCATCACCGAGAGCATCAGGTTCGCCATCGGTGAGTCCTCGCCGGTGAAGGTTAAATGCTCCTTCACGAATTCGATGCGCACGCCGCGATGGGTGAGGCTCTGCACCAGGCGGCGCAGGTCGTCGAGGTTGCGCGCCAGACGATCCATGCTGTGCACCACCACCGTGTCTCCTTCGCGCACGAAGGCGAGCAGCCGTTCCAGTTCGGGCCGCCGTGTGTCCTTGCCCGACGCCTTGTCGGTGAACAACTTGTCCACCGGAACCTGTTCCAGTTGCCGCTCCGGGTTCTGGTCGAAGCTGCTGACGCGGACGTAACCGATGCGCTGACCGTGCAAGGTATCCTCCTGAGGGAAATGTGTCAGGAAGAAATCTATGACCTTTGACGGCCTGTGTCAAACAATCCGCAAGGTGGCTCTATTCTGACGTTTCCTCACCGGATGATCTGACGCCAGGTTAGGGTATAGCTTAACCGGACACCTCGGCCTCTGTGCCTTTACTGCTTTTCGGTACAACCGTCAAGAACAGGCAGAGCGCTCCGATAGTTATCGCCACATCAGCGAGGTTGAAGGCGGGCCAGTGCGCAAGTCGCCAATGGAAGTCAAGGAAATCAACAACCTGTCCACGCAGCACACGATCCGCGACATTGCCCAGCGCACCGCCGAGGATCAGGCTGTATCCCATCGCTTCGAGACGGGGCAATTGCTGGCACAGCATGCGTCCCAGCCAAGCAGAAACGACCAGGCCCAGCGTGATGAAAAAGTAACGTTGCCAGCCGCCAGCGTTCGCCAGAAAGCTGAATGCCGCGCCGGGATTCAGGACATGGACGAAGTTGAAGAAGGGCGTGACTTCGACCTGTTCACCGGAGGCAAACGTGCGGGTGATGGCGAACTTTGCGAGCTGATCGGTCATGACAGCACTGGCGGCCACTGCGAACCAGACCCAAGTCGATGTGCGGCGAGCCGATTGCCACACAGGGACGGCCAGCGGCATCAGCCACCCGGCGAGCGCCGTGCAACTCAATCCAAGTACCCACCCCGCCAGCACATCGGCAGGAAAGTGCATTCCGGCTGCGATGCGTGACCAACCGACCAATGCGGCGTACAACACCAAGCCGATGCGGCCACGACGGCCTATCAAAGGCCAGAGCGCGCCGACCACCAGCGCGGCATAGGTGGCATGCCCGCTTGGCAGGCTGTAGTGAAGCTCGATGTCCCCGATGACGCGCACCATGTCGCCAAGGACGGCAGGCGGGCGTGGAAAGTCGAGCCATAGCTTCAAGATGGTGGCGGCCAGTAACGCCAGCAAGAAGGCCGCGCTAAAACCAATAAGGCGATGCCGAACGGCCCTGCCATGCGTCGGGTTGGTGGCCGACTTCGACCACCACCACAGACCCAGCAGCATCAGCGGCGCTGTCCAGTAACTTCCCACGAGGCTGAAGAACCACGCCAGCGGCCCCAGCGCGGCAGGCGTACCCGTGTTGATGGCTTGAAACATCGCGATGTTCAGACCACCCCAGTCATAGAGAAAGAATTTCCAGCTCATCGGCGCAACAGCCTCAAGCCATTGCCAACGACGAGCAAGCTGGCCCCCATGTCAGCAAACACAGCCATCCACATGGTCGCGTGACCCGTGAAGGTGAGCACCAGAAAGACTGCCTTGATGCCAAGGGCCAGCACAATGTTTTGCATCAGCACCTGCGCCGTCGCACGCGACAGGCGCACGAAGGTCGGAATTTTGCGCAGGTCATCGTCCATCAGCGCCACATCAGCCGTTTCGATGGCGGTGTCGGTGCCAGCGGCTCCCATGGCAAAGCCGATATCCGCACGCGCCAAGGCCGGTGCATCGTTGATGCCATCACCGACCATGCCAACCTTGCCGCTTCGGGCCAGTTGCTCCACTTCGCGCAATTTGTCATCTGGGAGTAGGTTGCCTTGCGCACGGTCGATTCCGGCTTGTGCGGCAATGGCCTGTGCCGTATGGGGGTTGTCGCCGGTCAGCATCATGGTGTTGATGCCCAGTGCGTGCAGCTCGGCGATAGCGCTCCTGCTGCTGTCCTTGATGGTGTCCGCTACGGCGAATAAGGCATGTACCCCTTTTGCGCCTACCAACATCACGACGGTCTTGCCAGCGGTTTCCAGCGCAGCGATGCGCTGCTCCAGCTCTGGTGTGCACTGCCCCAGCTCTTCGAGCATCCGGTGGTTGCCCAGATGGTAGGTCGCACCGTTGATTTGGCCTTGCACACCCCGACCGGGCAGCGCGTTGAATTCGGCCACGTCGAGCAAGGCAACCCCGTCCGTCTGCGCGGCCTGTGCCACCGCCTTGGATACAGGATGGTCTGAGCGGGCCGCCAGACTGGCAGCGATGCTGCGGCTGTCCGAGGCGAGTGCATTGCCCCATGTGACAAAGTCGGTCTGTGCGGGCTTGCCGTGCGTGATCGTGCCGGTCTTGTCCAGAGCCAGCCAGCGCAGCTTGCGGCCTTCTTCCAGATAGACGCCACCTTTGATGAGAATGCCGTGGCGGGCGGCGGCGGCCAGGCCGCTGACGATGCTGACCGGTGTAGAGATCACCAGTGCGCACGGGCAGGCGACCACCAGCAGAACCAATGCACGGTAGATCCAGTCGAGCCATGCCGCACCCATGAACAGCGGCGGCAACAACGCGACGGCGATGGCAACGCCGAATACAACGGGGGTGTACCAGCGGGCGAACTGATCGACAAAACGCTGAGTCGGCGCACGACTACCTTGCGCAGCCTCTACCGCGTGAATGATCCGGGCCAAAGTGGAGTTGTTGGCCAAGGCGGTGACGCGGTACTCGAAGGAACCAGATTCGTTGATCGTGCCCGCAAACACCGGATCGCCGGGGGACTTCTCGACCGGGAGGCTTTCGCCCGTGATCGGGGCTTGGTTGACCGTGGAGCGTCCGTCTAGCACCTCGCCATCGAGCGCGATGCGCTCACCCGGTTTGACCCGGACTCGGCTGCCAATGGCGATTTGCTTGGCACTTACCTCTCGCCAAGTGCCGTCAGGCTGCTGCACCGTGGCCTGCTCCGGGGTCAGGTCGAGCAGTCCACGGATGGCGTTACGGGCGCGATCCAATGACTTGGCCTCGATCACCTCGGCCAGCGCGAAGAGCACCATTACCATCGCAGCTTCGGGCCAGTGGCCGATGAACATAGCACCCGTGACGGCAATCGACATCAGGGCGTTCATGTTGAGGTTACGGTTCTTGAGCGCGATCCAGCCCTTCTTGTAGGTGGACAGCCCCCCCGTCAAGACCGCGACAAGCGCCAGAATGACGACTGACCAATGATTGCCGTCGTGGAACCAGTAGACCGCCTCGGCCGCCGATGCAGTGACCAAGGAGATGCCCAGCGGCCACCAGTTGGTCGGCGTGGTCACAGGGGCGGCGGATGGAGATGCGACCTCTGCCGTGTCCACGACCTGCGCCTCGAATCCAAGCGCTTGCAGTGCCACGAGCACGTCTGGCAGAACCTGGTTCGCATGGCGTACCGACAGCGTGCGCTGCATGAGGTTGAAATCGAGATCGGCAACCCCGGCCACGGTGCCGAGCTTGTTGCGGATCAACGCCTCTTCGGTCGGGCAATCCATCTTGGCAATGGACAGCTTGGTCGTCTGCCCGGCCGACGCCTCATCCATGCGCACAGCTTGCATGCCGATGGCCTTCAGCGCCTGCTCAACGGGAGACAGCGAAGGCAATTCGTGCCGCACGGCCAAGGTACGCTGCATCAGGTTGAACTCAAGACCAACCACACCCGCCAGCCCAGCCAGCTTGCCTCGGATCAGCGCCTCTTCCGTGGGGCAATCCATGTTCTCGATGCGGTACACCGCTTGAGCCGATCCGGTTGCCAGCGGGGCTTGTGCCGTGGGTTGGATGATTGGCCCAGTCGAGCAGCCACACCCCTTTGAAGCGCATTCGCTCATGGATAACTCCTTCAAATCGTCTATTCAGCCTCCATTAAAAACTCTATAGTCGCTATAGAGTCAAGTGAAAAATGGAGATTGAGGCATGGAAATCAGAATTGGCGACCTCGCCAAGCGCTCTGGGTGCGAGGTCGTGACCATCCGCTACTACGAAAAGGAAGGGCTGCTGCCGAAGCCAGCGCGAAGTGGTGGCAACTTTCGGTTGTACAGCGATGTGCACATCGAGCGTTTGCAGTTCATTCGTCATTGCCGTTCGCTCGACATGACGTTGAGCGAGATTCGCGCATTGCTGGGTCTGCGAGACAACCCGATGCAGGACTGTGGGGAGGTCAACACGCTGCTGGAGGCCCATATTCAACAGGTGGAAATGCGTGTGTCCGCGCTGTTGCAGTTAAAACGGCACTTGGTTGATTTGCGCGAGAAGTGTTCTGGCTCTCGATCTGTAGAGGCGTGCGGCATTTTGCAAGGGTTGGGCAATTGCAATTGCCATGGTGAAAGTGCCACGAACAGTCAAACATCTGGGTAAGTAAGGGCTTAGCGTGCTTTATTTTCCGTTTTCTGAGGCGACCCCATGGGGTCGGCAGCTGGCTTGGCAGGGTTTTGATGCTATTGATTTAATAGCTGGTGGCGCTTATTCCATAAGCGCCATGTGCCATTTTGGCTTGAAAAACGGTGTGACCGTTAGACTGGGTTCCACAAAAGTCAGCGCACCCGCGCACATACCGCGCGCCGAAGCCCGCGCGAACCACAACAACAAACGATGCTTGATGGAGTCTGTGATGGGTTCATCCGCAGAAAACGGGACTGTGCATGCCCCGCAAGGCCAACCCTGGCTGACGCGCAAGGCATGGGCGGGCAACCGCATTCGGTCGCACAAGCGCTGGGAGGTCATCATCCTGTGGGGCTTTGCCGTGGTCTGGAGCGCTCTGTCCATGCCCCTGGCCTATGTGCAGATTCCAAAGGCTTTGGCACGGGGCGAGACGCTGGTGGCCTGCATCATCGGCATCATGCTGGTGGTGGCGGTGGGGTTGCTCATCGGCGCCATCCGCACCACGCGCGATGCGCGCCGCTTTGGCGATGTGGCGCTGCAGCTCAACCCGTTCCCGGGCAGCATTGGCGGGCACTTTGGCGCCACCACGGTGCTGCCCGTGGCGTATCGGCCGGGGCTGCTGTTTGCCGCCACGCTGGCCTGTCTGCACCACAGCACCCGCCGCACCACCGACGCTGACAACGACAACAACACCGAGGTCCGCGAGAACGTGCTGTGGCAAAGCGAGGGCATGGCCCAGGTGCGGCCGCAGGGCGATGGCATTGCGCTGAGCTTTCGGCTGGATGTGCCCGCAGGTCTGCCCCCATCGGAGCCCACCCACGGCGACCACCACGCCTGGCGCCTGACGCTGGAAAGCCGCAGCGACCCGCCGCTGGCATTTGTGCGCCACTTTGATGTGCCGGTTTACGCCACAGGCGAGGCATCGCAACGGCTGGTGGCGGATGCTGTCCAGCACCCGGCAGCAGTGCAGTCGCGCAAATCCCAGCTGGACGAGGTGGCCCACCTGGAGCGCACCCCCGGTGGGGTGGAGCTGTATTTGCCCTATGGCCGCACCTGGCAAAAAAACCTGGTCTGGCTGGTGTTTGGCGTGACCTTTGGCGGCTTTGGCCTGCTGGCTGGCCGCCTGGGGGCACCGCTGCTGTTTCCCCTGGTGTTTGGGGGCGTGGGCGGCGCTTTTACCGTGTGGGCCATTTTTGCGCTGGGCAACAGCCTGAAAGTGCAATTCAGCCCGCAGGGCCTGCGCACCGATCGGCGCCTCTTGGGTTTCATGTTGGCCTGGCACCAGGTGCCCCGCCGTGATTTGCAGGGGCTGCAGCTGGTGCAGAGCTACACCTCGCAATCCGGCTCGCGGCACACCGTGTGGTACCGGATTCGGGTGGCGCTGAAAAGCGGCAAAACCATCACCGTGGCCGACAGCCTGCGCGGCGAGGCCGTGGCAGAGCAGATGCTGCAACAACTGGCCCAAGCCACCGGGCTGCCCGTACGTGCGGACTGACAGCCCTTCATCCTCTCTCCAGCCCCATGTCTCGCACATCCACCCCCGCCACGCCCCTCGCCAGCGCAAATCCTTCGCACGCAGGTGAGGCTGCCTCGCCGCTCAAGCTCGGCCTGGCGGCGCTGTTCATGCTGCCCTTTGTGGTGCTTGGGCTCAGCCTGCTGCTGTTCGGTGTGACCCCCACGCTGGTGGACTGGGCCCGCGCCCAGCAGTGGCAGGCCACCCCGGCCATCGTTGAATCTGCCGCCACCCTGTGGCAGCCTGGGCAAAAAGGCGCGGCAGCCTACGGGGTGGAAGCGCGCTTTCGCTACACCGCGGCGGGCCAGGAATACCGTGGGCAGCGGGCATCACTGCACATAGGCAATGGCAACGCCAGTCTGTATTACCAACAACTGGGCGAAAGGCTGGAAGCCGCGCAGCGCACAGGCACACCGGTGCCGGTGTGGGTCAACCCCGCCCAGCCCACCGAATCGATCGTGGACCGCAGCCTGCGCCCCGGTCTGCTGGCCTTGCAGTTGGGGCTGGCGCTGGCGTTCGGGGCCTTTGGCGGCCACCTTTTGGTGCGCATGGGGCGCACGATGTGGGCGCGGCTGCGTACCCCAGGCTGAACGCTAGCGCCGGGCGGCTACAGCTTGGCCGCCTGGCTGGCCTGGCCCAGTGCAATGCTCTTGTACAGCGCCACCAGCAGGTCCGACTGCGTGACCATGCCCACTACCTTGCGCTGTTCATCCACCACCGGCACATGGGGCAGGGCACGTTGCGAGATCTGGCGAATCAGCTCGGACAAGGGCGTCTGCGGCGTGGCGGTGAAAACGTCGGTGCTCATGATCTGGCCCACCACTTCGGGCTTTTGCGCAAACAGGCCCGGCGTGCGCTTGAGCAGCACCTGAATCCGCATGGCCAGGTCTTTGGGGGTGGCCTGGCGGTCAATCTGGCGCAGAAAATCAGCCACCGTGACGATGCCGATCACCCGCTCAAACCGGTCCACCACGGGCAGGGATTTGATCTTGTTCTGGCGCAGCAGCCTCCAGGCCTGGGCCAGCTCGGTGTCGAAGTGGGCGGTGATCACGTCGCGCGACATGATGTCGGCGCAGGTCAGCGCCACATGGCGGCCAAAGGCGTGGTCCACCGCCAGGTTGTAGATCTCGACCAGCTCGTCCTCTTGCACGTCCACAAAGGTGTTGAGCGCTTTGACGGCGCTTTCCAGGTCCGTGTGGTTCAGCCCCATGCGCTCAATCGGCGGCCGGTCTTGCGTGCGGTGGCTGGGGCCGGGCGGGGCGCTGCTGTGTGGGTAGCGGCGGCGCAGCAGCATGCGGTTGATGAGCAGCGCCGCCAGCAGCAGGGTGCCTGCGTTGATGGCAATCAGCTCGGCCACCGCCACCATGTCGGCGTTGGAATACGGGCCGTTGAGCACCAGCAACAACGCCAGCGCGCCCCCCGGCGGGTGCACGCAATTGAGCCAGGCCATGAGCCAGATGGTCAGCGCCACCGCCAGGGCGGCCGCCAGGATGGGCGGGGTAACCCAGTGCGAGCAGGCCAGCCCCGTGGCGGTGGCAATCAGGTAGCTGCCCAGCAGCGGCCACGGCTGGGCCAGAGGGCTGTGAAACTGCACAAACAAAATGACCACACTGGCCCCCACGGGCGCCAGCAGCCAATGCGCGTTCAGCGGCAAGCTGCGCAGCAGCAACCCACACGCAGCCAGGCACAGCAGCGCACCCAGGCTGGCTTTCCACCGCTCACTGCTCGATAGGGAAAGGGTGTTGCTCAACACCCTGGTGTGGAACCAGGCGTTTATTCTTTTGAGCACTTGAAACGAAGAGCAGAAAGGCTGGAGAACAGGCGAACAATCGCCGCCGTGGCGCACCACATTGGGGCGGGCGCACATGGTACTGCTCAGGCCGGGCCATCGCGGCAGTAGGGTTTCCGCCGCGAGCACTGCATGTTTGCTATCTTATTAATAGCTTTCTGCGCTTGTCAGTAAACCGCTGGAGGCAGAAAAGACTTAATAAGACCTAATTTTCTGGAGGCTGCAGCGGCCGAGGCCGCCGCTTGCCGGTGCCGCCCCAGCGAAGCGCATCGTCGCCTGGAATGCCCAGCGGGTTGTTGGCGGGCTCGGTCAGCGGCGCCAGCAGCGCGTGCAGGTCGGCCTCGCTGAACTTCACCGCGCCCTCGGCATCGTGGCCCAGCACGCCATGCGCCAGCGCGGCCTTGCGCTCCTGCAGTTCCAGCATGCGTTCTTCGATACTGCCTTCCACCACCAGCTTGTAGACGAACACAGGCTGTTCTTGCCCGATGCGATGGGCGCGGGCGGTGGCCTGCTCTTCCACCGCGGGGTTCCACCAGGGGTCGAGGTGGATCACGGTGTCGGCCGCCGTCAGGTTCAGCCCCACGCCGCCCGCTTTGAGGCTGGCCAGCAAAATGGGCGCGCTGGTTTCGTCCTGTGCCTGAAAGCGCTTCACCACGGCCCCACGCTCTCGCGGCGGGGTCTGGCCGGTGAGGGTGAGGTAGGGCAGGGCCAGGGTGTCGAGCATCTCGGCGGCCAGTGCCAGCATTTCGGTGAACTGCGAGAACACCAGCACGCGGCGGCCTTCATCGACCAGGGCGGGCAGCAGGTCGGCCAGCAGTTCGAGCTTGGCGCGCTCCATGGTGTGGGCGGTCTTCGTGGTTCCTTTGACGAGGCGTGGATCGCAGCAGACCTGGCGCAGTTTCAGCAGGGCATCGAGGATGGCGATTTGCGAGCCTTCAAAGCCTTGCCGCTCCAGCGCGCGGCGCACCTGCTTGTCGGCGGTGGTGCGCACGGCCTCGTACAGCTCACGCTGCCCGCCCTGCAGCTGCACGCGCAGGATGGTTTCGGTGCGCGGCGGAAGCTCGGTGGCCACGTCCTGCTTGCGGCGGCGCAAGATGAAGGGGCGCACGCGTTGCGACAGCAGCTGGGCGCGCAGGGTTTCGCCGTTGTCTTCGATGGGCTTGCGCCAGCGGGCGTTGAAGCTGCGCACATCGCCCAGAAAGCCGGGCATCAAAAAGTCGAACTGTGCCCACAGCTCGCCCAGGTGGTTTTCGAGCGGCGTGCCTGTCAGGCACAGCAGGTGCGGGGCCTGCAGGCGGCGCAGGGCGCGGGCGCTGCGGCTGCCGGCGTTTTTCACCATCTGCGCTTCGTCCAGGATCAGCAGGTGAAACGGCTGCTCAGCCAGCGCGTCTACATCGCGCCACAGCAGCGGGTAGGTGGTGAGCACCAGGTCGTGCTGGCCAATGTGCGGGTGACGCTGGGCGCGGCCGGGGCCGTGCAGCGCCAGCACGCGCAGGCCGGGCGCCATGCGCGCAGCCTCGGCCTGCCAGTTGAAGAGCAGCGAGGTGGGCAGCACCACCAGCGCGGGGCGCTTCAAGCGTCCGGCCTCTTTTTCAGCCAGCACATGGGCCAGGGCCTGTGCGGTTTTGCCCAGGCCCATGTCGTCGGCCAGAATGCCGCCCAGGCCTTGCTCGCGCAGGTATTGCAGCCAGGCCAGGCCCTCCAGCTGGTAGGGGCGCAGCAGCACTTGCAGCCCTTGCGGCGCTGCTACCGGCTGGGGCGTGCCGATGCGGCGCAGGCGCTGGGCCAACTGTGCCAGGCCGGCGTCGCCCTGCAGCTGCCAGTCGTTGCTCCAGCCATTCACCGTGCCCACGCGGTGGGCTTGCACCAGCCCGGCGCGCAGGGCCTCGATGCGTCGGGCCTCCCAAGCACCCAGACGCAGCGGGTCGCCTTCCTGGCGCTGCTTGCGTGTGGGGTCGGTGAGCAAGTCCACCATGGCACCCACGATGGCTTTGAGCGGCCCCGCAGGTGCCTCGATGCGTTTGCCGCCGGGGGCGCGCAGCTGGATGATGGCCAGGACGTCGATGGCGGCCATCTGCTGCGCGTTCAGCCAGCGGGCATCGCGCCGCAGCAGGTCGGCCAGCATGGGGCCAGGTCCAGCGTTTGCCCATCGATCTCGATGCCCAGGCTGAGCAGCCAGGCGCCCTCGCGCTCGGGCAGCATGAGCTTTTGCACCGGGCGCTGGCGTGTGCCCAGTGGGCCATCGACTTCCTTGGCCAGCCGCTCGCCAGTGTCGGGGGCGATGACCAGCTTCCAGCGCGACACGGGCACGCTTTCGTGCGCAAAGCCGGGGCGCACCACCACGCTCCAGCCTTCTGCGCGCAGCTGGGGCACCACGTCGGCCCAGAAGTCGCCAAACTGCGCCTCCTGCGCCAGCGTCCACACGGGGCCCAGGCTGCTGGCGGCGGCGCGGTGGCGCCATTGCAGCTTGCTGGCGTCCACAGGCATCAGGCCCAGGTCCCACACGCGGTCCATGGCGTCGGCCTCGGCCGCCAAGTTGCGCTGCATGCGCAGCACGGGGCCGCCGGTGTCGAACAATTCCTGGACTGGGGCAGGGCGGGCGCCCAGAACGGAAGTGGGAGCAGGCGTAGCCCAGGTGGCGCCACTCTCGGTGCGGTAAGTCCAGTCGATCTGCGCCAGCGTCACGCTGTCGCCGCGTGGGCCCAACTTGCCCTGGGGTTGCATGCCCAGCAAGCCATCACCACGGCCCAGGGTCATCAAAGTCAGCCGAGGCCGGAACTGGCCTGGAGCTACTTCTGAGGAAGCGGCACCGCCCGGGTGCGCTGCCGCAGGGGCCTCCGCACCCCGCATCAACGCCATCACCTGCGCGGCTTCGCTGTCCGTCAGCGGGGCCATGACCCGCAACTGGGTGGCGTTGGCTCCATCGCGCAGCGCCTGCACCCACGACTGAACCACCGCCGCCCGATCCAACCGGTGCAGTGCCGCATCAGCGTTTGGCTTGCCTGATGGCGCCATAGGCCGCTTTTAGAACTCCCAGGCCATGCCCACCTGGCCAAAAGTACGGCTATTGCCACGGCCTGCGGCAACAGACACCTTCAAGCCCTCGGCAATCTCGTAGCGCAGCCCCAGCGCTTTGTCTGGCCGCAGGCGTTGTTCTCCGTACACCTCGGCGGTGGCTTGAAGTTGCTGCCCCAGCGGCCATTCGTAGCCCGCCGCCCAGGTGGCTGCGCTTTGGCTTGTGCCCTGCGCCTTCACCACCTTGCGCCCCGCGTTCAAGTGCAGCGCTTGCCCGCTGGCAAGGCGGTAGGTGGCCAGGGCGGTTAAGGCAAATTCGCGCTCGGTCCAGCGCCCGGGGGTGGCATCGTCCCGCACCCGTGTGCGCCCCCAATCCAGCCGCCCGCCTGCAGATCAGCCAGTGTCGCTTTGCAAAGGCACCCATTTCAGCCCAAAGCCCAGGCCCCGGTAGGTGGTGGCGGGCTCGTACTGCCTGTCTTTGGCACGGCCCAGCACAGCTTCCATCTCCAGACCTGGAAGAACGCCTGCGCCCACCACCAGATCCACGCCCCGGGTCTTGTCGTCACGGAACGCAACGGCTTCCAGCTTCATCGTGCCCTGGGCAAGGGTGCCCGCGTCATCCGTGTGCATGGGCGACTCGGCCGCAGCGGGCAAGGCGCAATTCAAGCCGGCCAGGGCAATGCACCAGGCGATAGCTGGGAATGTTTTGAAAGGAGGGAGGGGAGGGGTCATAGGGCGCTCAAGCGTAGAGCGTCCATTTTGCAACGACCGGGATAGCGCGAAAACCAAGGCGGCCCGCAAGCCGCCTGTAACTGCTTATTTGATGTCGTCCATCTGGCCGACCTGGGTGCCAGCCGCAGGCGTGACCCGGCGGGCGCCATCAAAGCGGCGCTGCCAGTAACTTTGGCGCATGTCTTCCACGCGCACTTCTGAGCCACTGCGGGGGGAATGGATGAACTTGCCGTCGCCCACATAGATGCCTACGTGGCTGAAGGTGCGGCGCATGGTGTTGAAAAAAACCAGGTCTCCCGGCTGCAGTTCTTTTTTGTCGATCACCTGGGTGGAAGCCGCTTGCTGGTCTGCACGGCGGGGCAAGACCAAACCCACGGTTTGCTGATAGATCGCCCGGACAAAGCCGCTGCAATCAAAACCGGTTTCTGCACTATTGCCACCGCGCTTGTAGGGCACGCCCAAAAAGCCCATGGCGTTGACCACCAAGTCGCCCGCACGGCCGGCAACGGTCTGAGCCTTGTCTGCCACCTTGTGGCTCACGTCTTCGAGTCGTGTGAGAAGCCCTTTGTCCGCGAGCAAGCGGTCCATATCGTCAGAATTGGTGCCTTGGGGGGCAGCGTGCGCTGCGGTTGCGCAGGCAAGGATAAGGATGCATAACCATTTGGACATGGGGGCGAAGGGTAACACGATATGGTCATTTATCAAAAATAATCGGTCTTACAAGCTGTTGATTTCATTCAGATAAACCGGTGGTTCCAGCCTTTTCCCAGGCAACTGCCGCTTGACACATGCGCGCCATGCGCACGCTGTACCGCGCTGGTGCCGGATGGAACGCATGGCCGGGGAATCCAAGGAGGTGGAAGGCATGGATTGGAGATCAAATCGGCCGGTAGCGCCAGTGCACAAAGCGCTGG
Organism: Acidovorax sp. IB03; assembly: GCF_016406015.1. Classification (NCBI taxonomy): domain Bacteria; kingdom Pseudomonadati; phylum Pseudomonadota; class Betaproteobacteria; order Burkholderiales; family Comamonadaceae; genus Acidovorax; species Acidovorax sp. IB03. The sequence goes on from NZ_JAEFCH010000049.1 coordinate 15,295, forward strand.
TAGCTCTATTTTTGATAGTAACGAGCGTACAGACCGGCGCCCATGCCCAAGATGCGGCCGTCCCTGCGCCAGCGGTGTCGCTGGTGCCGGTCGCCACCGGTCTGGTGCATCCCTGGGCGGTGGCCTTTTTGCCCGGCGGGCAGTTTTTGGTGACTGAGCGCCCGGGGCGCCTGCGCGTGGTCAGCGCAGCGGGGCAGGTGGGGCCTGCGCTGGCAGGGGTGCCGCCGGTGGCAGCGGGCGGGCAGGGCGGTCTGCTGGACGTGGTGACCGACAACGATTTTGCCCGCACCCGCCGTATCTATTTTTGTTTTGCCGAGCCCGCAGCGGGTGGCGCGGCGGGCAACAGCACGGCGGTGGCGCGCGCCACCTTGTCGGCCGATGCCAGCAGCCTGCAGGACGTGCGCGTCATCTTCAGCCAGCGGCCCAAGGTGGAGAGCGCGCTGCACTTTGGCTGCCGCATTGCCCAGGCCAGTGATGGCAACCTGTTTGTGGCGTTGGGCGAGCGCTACCACCGCAAGGACGACGCCCAAAAGCTCGACAACCACCATGGCAAGGTCATCCGCATCACCCCAGACGGAGCAGCGCCGCCCGACAACCCCTACGTGAAACAGCCTGGCGCATTGCCCGAGATCTGGAGCTACGGCCACCGCAACCCCCAGGGCGCCACCATGGGCCCCGACGGCAAGCTGTGGATGCACGAGCATGGCCCGCAGGGCGGCGACGAAATCAATCTGCCACAGCCAGGGCGTAACTACGGCTGGCCTGTGATCACCTACGGTGAGAACTATGGCGGCGGCAAGATGGGCGAAGGCACAGCCCGCGCGGGCATGGAGCAGCCGCTGCACCAGTGGACACCGTCCATCGCCCCCTCGGGCATGGCGTTTCTGACCAGCACGCGCTACGGCACGGCGTGGCAGGGCAGCCTGTTTGTCGGGTCGCTCAAGTTTGGCACCCTGCACCGCCTGGAGGTGGCGGGTGGCAAGGTGCAGCGCGAGGAAAAGCTGCTGCAAGGCAATGGCGAGCGCATTCGCGATGTGCGGCAGGGCCCCGATGGCCTTCTTTATATGGTGACCGATAGCCCGCAGGGCCGGTTGCTGCGCCTGCAGCCCCTGTGAGCGGGGTCAGAATCTTGATGCAGATCGCGCGCCGCTGCTGGCCGACTGGATCGTGCAGCAGCGCCCCGGCGCGCTGCTGGTGGGCCCCGACGGCGAATCTGCCCAATGGGTGGCCCAGGCAGCCGCGCGCCACGGCCTGGAGCACGCCGTGTGCACCAAGGAGCGCCACGGCGACCGCAGCGTCACCATCCACCTGCCACCCGTGGCCGTGCAGGGCAGGGCGGTGGCGCTGCTCGACGACATGGCCAGCACCGGCCACACCCTGGCCCAGGCGGCGCGGCTGCTGCTGCAGGACGGTGCTGCCTCGGTGGACGTGGCGGTGACGCACGCGCTGATCGACGCAGAGGCCCTGGCCGCGCTGCACGCGGCAGGGGCGGGAGAGTTCTGGAGCACGGATTGCGTGGCGCACCCTACGAACGCGGTGGCGATGGCGGTGGCGCTGGCGCGGGGGGGGCAGTTGTGGGGCTCGAGGGCTGATATTCCCGGTTGCATGTGTTTGCCCGACTGAATATGTAGCACTGTCGGCCATGGTCCAGCAGCCGGTTTTCTGGTGGCCGGCTTGTGTGACACGACGGTTTGCAGCAGCCGACTCGTTCCAACTGCTGGTCAATTTTTGGCGAGCGACCGCTTGGGCAAGCATCGGGGGGTGCCAAAACTCCAAATTCATCGGCCCGATTTCACCCAACCCTCTGGGCAATTGCCTTGCCGGGCGGTCTGCGGCGTTACGGCGCTTGTGGATAGCCGAGCTGTACGCAGCGCCCCGTGCCTTGCATCCCAACCCAGCAAAGGACTCGTGCAACTCCAAAAAGACTTTGAACCAAGGCTCTTGGAAGATTTAGCGTGGCCCACAAGGGGCTCTCAGTCATGCAGATGCTCGGCTACAAACTGGCGAAAAATTCCCATGGCAGGCGCTTCAGTACGGTCGGCCAGGGTAACGAACGCAAAGCGTGCGCCCTCATTCAACGCCGGAGTGATGGGCAACTCCACCAAGGTACCGTTGGCGATGGCTTCACGCGCGGGGCTGATGAGGCCGAGGAACACCGCGTCACTGCCGTGTACCGCGTGTAGCAAACTGTTGATATCGTTGCAGCGCAGGGTCACCGCGACCTGGGGGTCAGCTGCGGGCCCATAGCGGGTGATCAGAAGACGTGCCAACTCCGGATTGAGTGAAGTCGACGCTAACGGATAGCGTTGGAGGTGTGCAAATGTAATGGGGGTGTTGAGTTTGGCAAGGGGGTGACCCGCGCGACAGATGAAACCACCGCGCATTTGGCCCAAATCTTCGATCAACAGGTCATCAGCTGACGTGACGCTGCGTAGATCCACAACCAGTGCGTCGAATCCACGTTCGCGCAAGCGGTTGGTCTGCAACTCGGGGGGGCCTGATTCGAGGCTGACCTGCACTCTTGGATGCATGCAGGCCATGTAACGCAGAAAGGGCTGCATCAGCAGTGCAGTAGGCCCCGCGCCGAGCCCAATGCGAATGACCCCCAAGTAGCCCTCTTGCAATAGCTGTGCGCTGCGTTTTAGCTCAACGGCATCCAGCACCATGCGGCGCGCCCGGCTTGCAACGGTCTGGCCGAACGGCGTCAACTCGTTGCGCTTGCCCATTCGGTCTATCAGACGTGCTCCGAAATCGTCTTCGAGGGTCTGGATGCTGCGACTCAGGGCGGACTGGGTGATGTGGCAACGTTCCGCGGCGCGGCTGAACGAACCGGTGTCCGCCACAGCCAGCAGGTACTCCAGATGGCGCAGGTTCATTTCGTTTGTCGCATGAGTTTTTTGAATGCATTCCGAATAAATTATGCATTAGACGCATTTGATCATGATTCATATGATTTCGCGCGCTGTCGTCCAGGGCAGCAGCAATCATCCGGAGACAAATTCATGGGCGTTCAAAATTCCAGTACGGGCGACGTCGCGTTGCCGCCCACATCCCAGCGCGTATCGAACAATTCAACTGCCGCGAAGAGCAAGGTGCAGCCCCGCGTCGTGGCTGCCACAGTGGCGGGCAACGCGCTGGAGTTCTTTGATTTCACCACCTACGCGTTCTTCGCGGTGTATATCGGCCAGACCTTCTTTCCTGCTGACGAGCCGCTGGTCACGGTGATGCTGTCGGTAGCGGTCTTTGGCGTTGGCTTCATCACGCGCCCTTTGGGCGGGCTGCTGATCGGCGCTTTTGCTGATCGTGTCGGACGCAAGCCGGCCATGCTGTTGACCATTGCGCTCATCACGATCGGCACGATCGGCATGGCGCTCACCCCCTCGTACGCAAGCATCGGGTTGGCGGCACCCATCATCGTCATTGCCTGTCGGCTGGTGCAGGGGCTGGCACTGGGCGGCGAGGTCGGGCCGTCTACGACGTATCTGATCGAGATCGCACCCCAGGGCCGGCGCGGCCTGTATGGCAGCTGGCAGCTTGCCAGCCAGGGCATAGCCTCGCTGGCGGCTGGCGTCGTCGGCATTGTGCTCACGCTGGCGCTAAGCAAGGAGCAGATGCTGGCGTGGGGTTGGCGTATCCCTTTTTTGCTCGGTCTGGCATTGATCCCCATTGCTTTCTTTCTGCGCCGCCACATGCCTGAGAGCCTCGAGCATCCCACGCATAGCGGGCCCATCAAGAGCCCGCTGGCCGATATCCGGCACCATCTGCGACCGATCATGCTGGCGCTCATGGTCATCCTGGGTGTGACGATCTCGACCTATGCGGCGATCTACATGACCACCTATGCCGTGACCACGCTCAAGCTCTCCGCGACGATCGCCATGTCGGCGACCATCGTATTCGGCGTGGCGACCTGGGCGGGTGCGCTGCTGGGGGGCTGGCTGTCAGATCTGTATGGGCGCAAACCTGTGATGCTCTGGGCTCGCGTAGCGTTGTTTGTTCTGGTCTATCCGGCTTACATGCTGCTCATCGACCATACCAGCGTTGCCACTCTGGCACTGGCGACTGCGCTGCTGGCATTGCTCACGGGCATTGGTGGCGCGCCAACGCTGGTGGCCATCCCGGAGCTGTTCCCTGGTCATGTACGCGCGCTCGGGCTGTCGATTGCCTATGCCTTTGGTGTGGCGCTGTTTGGCGGCACCGCGCAACTGGTGATCACCTGGCTGATCAAGGTGACCAACAACCCGGCGGCGCCAGCGCTCTACGTACTTGTCACCAGCTTGATCGCCATCGTCGGCATTCTGCTCATGCGCGAAACCGGCGGTGACAAGGAACTACAGAAATGATCACCAGGCGAATTTTTGCGGACTGTGAGTTCATAGCATGACTGTTCAAGACACCTTGCAGGCGGTACGCGCACACGAAGACGAATTCATCGCTTTGCGCCGTGATATCCATCAGCACCCCGAGCTGCCATTCGAAGAGCTGCGCACCAGTGATTTGGTGGCTGCGCGACTGCGGGACTGGGGTTACCACGTTGAGCGCGGCCTGGGCGGAACCGGTGTGGTCGGGCAACTCAAGCGTGGCGACGGCACGCGCACGCTGGGCCTGCGTGCGGACATGGATGCACTGCCGATCCAGGAAGCCACGGGTCTGCAGTACGCAAGTCGCAACCAGGGCGTCATGCACGCCTGCGGCCACGACGGACATACGGCCATGCTGCTGGCGGCAGCCAAGGTGCTGGCAGAGCAGGGTGACTTCTCAGGGACACTCAACCTGATCTTCCAGCCCGCGGAGGAATACGGCACCAGCGACTGTGGCGCCGTACGCATGATCAACGACGGCCTGTTCGACAAATACCCATGTGACGCTATCTTCAGCATGCACAACATGCCCGGCTGGCCACAGGGGCACTTGATCTTTCGCGAAGGCCCAATGATGGCCTCCTCAGACAAGGTCTACATCACGCTGGTAGGCCACGGTGGTCACGGTGCTGTGCCGCACAAGACAGCCGATCCGGTGGTGGCGGCGGCCAGCCTGGTGATGGCGTTGCAGACCGTGGTCTCGCGCAACGTCGATCCACTGCAAACAGCGGTGGTTACTGTGGGGGTGCTGCAATCCGGGCGCGCCAATAACGTCATCCCCGACAGCGCACATCTCGAGCTGAGCGTGCGCGCGCTCGATTCTGAGGTGCGCAGCCTGCTGCAGCAGCGCATTACCGAAATCGCCCACGCTCAGGCGCAGAGCTTTGGCGTCAAGGCTGAAATCGACTATCGGCGCGGCTACGCGGCACTGGTCAACAGCAAGGACGAAACCGACTTCGCCCGCCAGATTGGCACCGAATTGGTTGGTGCCGAGCGCGTTGTGCTGCAGGCCCCGCCTCTCACCGGCAGCGAAGATTTCGCTTTCATGCTGGAGAAGTGCCCCGGCAGCTACCTATTGATCGGAAACGGGGATGGCGACAAGCTGGGCGCCTGCATGGTGCACAACCCGGGTTACGACTTCAACGACGCCAACCTGGCCATTGGCGCTGCATACTGGACGCTGCTGGCGCGGCGTTATCTGGTTTGAACGATGGACCGCGCCGCTTTGGAAACGCTCCAGGGCTTTCTGGTAGGGCTCGACGCGCGCATGAAGCGCGCGCACAAACGCGGCCAGGTGGCGCACTACATTCCGCAACTGGCCAGCGTTGATGTGCATCAGTTCGGGATCAGTGTGTGCCTGGCCAGTGGTGAGCAGCTGAGCGCGGGCGACGCTGCGACGCCGTTTTCGATCCAGAGCATCTCAAAGGTCTTCTCGCTGGCGATCGCATTGGGCCGTCACGGCGACCGGCTCTGGAAGCGGGTGGGCAAGGAACCATCTAACTACACCTTCAACTCGGTCATTGAGCTTGAGCAGGAAGGCGGCAAACCGCGCAATCCTTTCGTCAATGCGGGTGCACTGGTCACCACCGACGCCATGCTTGATGCGCCTGACGCGGGCGGCGGACTCGACGAACTGATGGATTTCGTTCGCACGGCGGCTGGAGATGACCGGATCTCGATTGATGAACAGGTTGCCGCCTCGGAATACCGCACGGCCTACCGCAACTTCTCCCTGGCGTACTTTCTACGCTCGTGCGGCAATCTGCACACCGAATGCGAACGGCTGCTGCAGATTTACTGTCGCCAATGCGCGATCACGATGAACTGCCAGCAATTGGCCAGCGTCGGCCGGTTCTTGGCCGGTTTCGACTCCGCAGCCCACCTGCTGAACCCAGCTCAGGCACGCAGCATCAACGCCTTGATGCTGGTAGCGGGGCACTATGATGGTTCAGGCGACTTCGCCTATTCGGTCGGCTTCCCCGGCAAGAGTGGCGTTGGAGGCGGCATTCTTGCCGTCGTTCCGGGACATGCATCGATCGCGGTCTGGTCTCCTGGCCTGAATGCGTTTGGCAATTCACTGCTCGGCACGCGCGCGCTGCAAGAGTTGTCAGAGTTCACCGGCTGGTCGGTGTTCTGACGTGCAGACTTTATCGTTTGCCTCGACATGAACAGCCCCGGATTTTGAGCAGGCTGGCTGGTTTGAATGAAGGTCGGTGAGACTGCCTCGCTGGCCCATTGCCGCCAGACTGCTTTGAGTGCTGGCATGGTCGGCTCAGCCTCAGCAAGGCAATCCCAGCGGCTCTGCGATCACTTTACACTCCAGCTTGGCAAGGTACTCCTGAATCAAGGGACGCCCGGCGCGATCGGCCCATGATGTGTTGTCCTTCGCGTCATCCCGCGTGGTCATGACGACCGCCGCTCCGGGGTCCGTCGCGGTAAAAGCCTTGTTCAGAGCCAAGGGTTGCATGAAGCTACCTCCCATGCTCCTGCCAGGCAAGCGCGCTGGGGCCTGCCCGCAAAGTTCAAGATACGCCTGCTGGTGCAAAGCCCCCGGCGCTGCGCTACGGCTGCGACAATCCGGCCCTTGCAACCACAAGAGAGAAAGACCCTGCCATGCTGCTTGACGCTGACGAATCACAACTTGTGCTGGTGGACTACCAGGCACGCTTGATGCCCGCCATCCACGATGGCTCGGCCGTTCTGGCCAATGCCCGCTTGCTGGCCCGCGTGGCGCGTACGCTGGGCGTACCGGTGTGGGGCACCGAGCAAAATCCGTCGCGTCTGGGTGCCAACGATGCCGACTTGCGCGCGCTGTGCGATCGCACCCTGGCAAAAATGCATTTCAGCGCTGCAGAAGAAGGTTTAGGCGAATGGCTGCGCCCACCCGCCCAGCCCCAGCAGGGCGGCAATGCCCGCAGCCTGCCCAAGCACCTGCAAAAGCCAGCGCAACAGGCCCCAGAGCGCGGCACGATTGTCATTGCCGGATGCGAAGCCCATGTCTGCCTGTTGCAAACAGCGCTGGACTTGATGGAAGACGAGTTTGAAGTGTGGGTGGTGACCGACGCCTGCGGTTCACGCACCGAGCGCAACCGCGATGCCGCTTTTGACCGGCTGGCCGGCGCAGGCGCAGAACTGGTGACCACAGAAATGGTGGCCTTTGAATGGCTGCGCACTTGCGAGCACCCTGACTTCAAGGAAGTGCTGGGCTTGGTGAAGTAACTCCACCAAAAAATATTTCAATAAAAATAGCTGCTAGCGCTTATCTGGAAAACGCTGGCAGCTATTATTTTGATAGCAATTGGCAAGAGGGCTGGCACCTTGCCAATGCGCTTGGTGGCCAGGGTCAAGTCAACGCAAGCCAGCGCCTGCAGCGCCCTCAGCCCGCTGAATCAATTCAATCTTGTACCCGTCTGGATCCGTGACAAAGGCAATCACGGTAGTGCCGCCTTTGACGGGGCCTGCCTCGCGCGTGACGTTGCCGCCAGCGGCCTTGATCTTTTCGCAGGCGGCATACGCGTCAGGCACGCCCAGTGCGATATGACCATAGGCGTTGCCGTGGTCGTAGCTTTCCACGCCCCAGTTGTAGGTCAGTTCAATTTCTGCCTGGCCAGGGTTGCCCCCCTCAAAGCCCAAAAACGCCAGCGAATACTTGTATTCGGGGTTTTCAGACTGGCGCAGCAGTTGCATGCCCAGCACCTTGGTGTAGAAGTCGATAGAGCGTTGAAGGTTGCCAACGCGCAGCATGGTGTGAAGGAATCTCATACCTTCTATTGTGCCGGCAAGTCAAAAACCAAGCAGGTGGTGGTGGCGTGCGCGTACAGCGTGCCATCCGGCCCCACCAGGCGCGCTTCGGCCGTGGCCAGTTGGCGCCCGCTGTGGATCACGCGGCCTTCGGCGCGCACGCGCTGCACCTTGGGCGTGATGGCCTTGACCAGGTTGATGCCCAGCTCGGCTGTGGTGTAGCCGCGGCCCGGTTCCATGCGCGTGTGCACAGCGCAACCCAGTGCTGAATCGAGCAGCGTGGCAAACCAGCCGCCATGCACCGTGCCCATGGGGTTCAGGTGCTCTGGGCGGGGCGTGCCCTGGAAAACGGCCTTGCCATCGTCCACCTCCACGATCAGGAAGTCCAGCGTCTTGGCAATGGCCGCGTAGGGCAGTTCGCCCCGCAGCATGGCTTGCATTTGCTGCAGGCCATTCAGGTGGGCGATCTGCTCGCGGGTGGCGACGCCCGGGCCAGGGCCTGCGTCCAACGCGGCGAGGATCTCGCGCTCCTGCGCCAGCCAGTGTACAAGGTGGTTGTGTTGGGTCATGGGGTGTCCGGATTGTGGGTGGGGCCAAAACTTATTAATTGCATATGCAATTATTGCAGATACAATTAAATCCATGCAAGCCGACTCATCCACCCAGGCCTCCGTGCTGCCGCAGGGCTGCACCAACTTCAAGCTGCGCCAGCTGATGCGCCGCGTGGCCAACCACTACGACGCCGAGATGGCGAAGTGCGGGATCAAGACCACGCAGTACTCGCTGCTGTCGCATGTGCTCAAGCTGGGGCCAATTCGCCCCGGTGATCTGGCCACAGAGATGAAGATGGATGCCTCCACGCTCACGCGCAACCTGCGCCCGCTGGTCGATGCAGGTTGGGTGACGCTGCAGGCAGGCACGGACGCACGCAGCCGCTTGGTGCGCATCACCGATGCGGGCCGCGACAAACGCGCCGAGGCCCAGCGCCACTGGAAGGCCGCGCAACTGGCGCTGAATGAAACGCTGGGTGTGGAACGCGTGCTGGCCTTACACGCACTGGTGGATGACTCGCTCGATTTGCTGGCGGCGCTGCCAGCGCAGGAGGCCGGGCATGACGAATAACGCGACACCTCAAGCCGCAGCCAGGTCCGCCGCGCCCGCTGGCCCTGTGGCTAGTGCTGCTGGCTGCAGCAGGCACCTTTGCGATGACGATGGGCACGCGCCAGACGATGGGCCTGTTCCTGTCCGCGCTCAACACCTCCACCGGCCTGGGCATTGGCAGCATCAGCCTGGCGTTTGCATTTGGCCAGCTGTGGTGGGGCCTGACCCAGCCGTTTGCCGGTGCAGTGGCCGACCGCATCGGCACAGGCCGCGTCATCCTGCTGGGCGTGGCGCTGGTAGCGCTGGGCACCTTCATCACGCCGTACATGACCACCACGGCCGGGCTGATCTTTGCGATTGGCGTGCTGGCCGCAGGTGGTGCGGGCATGGCCGGGCCGTCCGTGCTGATGGCAGCTACTGCGCGGCTGGTGCCGCTGCAAAAACGGGGCCTGGCCAGCGGCATCGTCAACGCAGGTGGCTCGTTCGGCCAGTTTGTGATGGCCCCTATCGCCATCAGCCTCACGGCCGCCGTGGGCTGGGCCAGCGCCCTGCAGTGGCTGGGCGTGCTGGTACTGCTGGCGCTGCCTGCGGTGTGGGTGCTCAAGGGCAACTCCAATGCGCTGGCAGCGCAGGCTGCGGCAGCCTCCGGCCAGAAGACATTGACCGCGCGCGAGGCCATTGCCCAGGCACTGGCCACACCCAGCTACCGGTACCTGGCGGCGGGTTTCTTGGTTTGCGGCTTTCATGTGGCGTTTTTGGCTACGCACTTGCATGGCGTGATTGCAGCGTGCGGGCTGGCGCCCGAAGTAGGGGGCTGGTCGCTGGCGGTGATCGGGCTGTTCAACATTGTGGGCAGCCTGGGCATGGGCTGGGCAGTAGGGCGCTGGCGCATGAAGTCGCTGCTGTCACTGCTGTATACGGTGCGTGGCCTGGCGGTGCTGATCTTCCTGTTTGCCCCCAAAACGCCCGCCTTGGTGCTGATCTTCGCCGCCGTCATGGGCATCACCTTCCTGTCCACCGTGCCCCCCACGGCCGGGCTGGTCGCCAAGATGTTTGGCACGGCCAACATGGCCATGTTGTTCGGCATCGTGATGCTTTCGCACCAGGTGGGCGGCTTTCTGGGTGCCTACCTGGGCGGCAGCGTGTTCCAGGCCACCGGCAGCTATGACTGGGTCTGGTACATGGACATCGTGCTGGCCCTGGGTGCAGCGCTGGTCAACCTGCCGATCCGTGAAGCACACCTGGCGCGGCCTGCCGCCACGGCCGCGTGAACCCAAAACCTCGCACCAAGAAAGCCATCGACATGACGCAGACCCCGGCCAGCCACGCCTCGACGACCACCCAGCCCCCGATCTACTTGGAAGACCTGACCGTGGGCGACCAGTTCACCAGCGGCGAACACGCCATGGACGAGGCGCAGATCACCAGCTTTGCCGCGCAGTTCGACCCGCAGCCCTTTCACCTGGACGACGCTGCGGCCCGCGATTCCCTGTTTGGCGGTCTGGCAGCCAGTGGCTGGCACACGGCCGCAATCACCATGCGTTTGCAAGTGACGAGCGGTTTGCCCATCGCCGGCGGCATCATCGGAGCAGGTGGCGAGCTGACCTGGCCACGGCCCACCCGCGCCTTAGACGTGCTGCACGTGGTGAGCGAGGTGATAAAGGTCACGCCATCGCGCTCCAAACCCGACCGGGGCATGGTCTCCGTGCGCAGCGAAACACGTAACCAGCATGGCGATGTGTTGCAGGTGGCCACCGTGCGCATCGTGGTGCCGCGCAGGCCCGGCGCCAGCAAAGCAGCCCCCGCATGACTGCCACGCTCGACCCGCGCACCCGGCTCCTGCTGGAAGCCCCCATTGCGCCCACGCTGCTGCGCCTGGGCGCACCCAATGTACTGGTGATGCTGGCCCAGGCTGGCGTTGGCCTGATGGAAACCTACTTTGTTGGCAAGCTGGGCACCGATGCGCTGGCCGGCATGGCACTGGTGTTCCCGGCTGTGATGCTGATGCAAATGACATCGGCGGGTGCCATGGGTGGAGGCATTGCTTCTGCCATCGCCCGGGCCTTGGGCGCCCGGCGGCGCGATGATGCCGATGCGCTGGTACTGCACGCGCTGTTGATTGCTGCGGTGTTTGCATTGGCTTTCATGGTCACGGTGGTTGCGGGAGGGCGCTGGCTTTACACCCGCATGGGCGGCAGTGGCGGGGCGCTGGATGCGGCAATGGTCTATTCAAACTGGGTGTTTGGTGGCGCGCTGCTGGTCTGGCTGTTCAACACGCTGTCGGCCGTGATCCGTGGAGCCGGCAATATGGCCTTGCCCGCCTATGTGACGGTAGCGGGAGCCGTGTTGCTGCTACCGCTGTCTCCGCTACTGATCTTTGGGTGGGGCCCGTTACCGGGCCTTGGCATCGCCGGGGGCGCCATTGCGCTGCTGCTGTATTACCTGGCAAGCAGTGCGGTGTTGGCTGCTTACCTCTGGTCGTCGCGCAGTTTGCTGCGGCCATCGCTGCGCGGTCTGCAGTTACGGTGGGCACTGTTTGCAGACATTTTGCGTGTGGGCTTGGTGGGCACGGTGTCCACCGTGGCCACCAACCTGGCCATCGGAATCACCACAGCCTTGGTGGGTGCATACGGCACTGCGGCGATTGCAGGGTATGGCACCGCATCACGGCTGGAGTATCTGCTGGTGCCGCTGGTGTTTGGCCTGGGCGCACCCCTGGTGGCTATGGTTGGCACCTGCATCGGCGCCGGTCAGCGCGAACGCGCCTTGCGCGCCACCTGGATCGGGGCGGCGATTGCATTCGCGATGACCGAGGCCATTGGTCTTTGGGCTGCGGCGTATCCGGCAGCCTGGCTGTCGCTGTTCAATACGGAGCCCGCCATGATCGAAGCAGGTTCACAGTATCTGCGCATCGTTGGGCCCTGGTACGGTTTCTTTGGTCTGGGCCTGGTGCTGTACTTTGCTTCGCAAGGGGCAGGACGCTTGCTGTGGCCGGTGCTTGGCAACATCGCACGCCTGGTGGTAGCCGTGGCCGGAGGTTGGTTGGCTCTGCACGGCGGCTACGCCATTGCAGGCGTGTTCGCTGCCCAGGCCGCCGCCATGGTGGTGTACGGCATCGCCAACGCCTGGGCCATTGCCGGTGGCGCGTGGTTTGGCCCTGTGGGCTGGCCTAGGGGCATGGCCGCGTTGCTCAGGCGTCTGCCGCAGGGTTGAAACAGGTATGAGGCTGGCTGCTAGGGCGCTCGGAAAGTGTGTGCTGGTAGCTGTTCGCAAAGCCCATAAGATACGCTGCACGTACAGGTTTCAATCGACCGCGCTGGCTTACGGTATGACGATACCTAGAGCATCAGCGGAAGTTATGTGACTAGCTACCAAAAGGAGGCCCCCCGGCTCTGCCGGGGAGGCAGTAGAAGTTTGAC
>NZ_JAEFCH010000004.1:0-17906 GCF_016406015.1 Acidovorax sp. IB03
GCCTATTGCATCACAGCCCTCCGAGCCGTTGTGCTTGATTCTCAACAGCCCCTAGCCCGGCACGCCGCTTTGTGCGCAATACTTGCTGTAGGCCTGCCCGTCTTTTGCTCGTTGATGACCACAACCTGTTTCGCACACTCGAAGACCACACGACGGTGGTTGGCCCCTGAGCTTTGAGGCTGCCGCAATGGCAGGGTTGCGGCAGCGAAGCGCTGTCGCCCCCAAGCGCTGTGGGCCAGCGATCAAAGCAGGCGGCGTATCAACGCCATGATGCGTTCCATGCGGGGGCCGTAAGGCGGGTACAACAGCGACCCCATCGACCAGCGCGACTGGACCAGCACCGACTTCTGGTGGCAAAACTGCAAGAAGCCTTGCTCGCCGTGGTAAGCCCCCCAGCCGCTGTCGCCTACGCCGCCAAACGGCAGGTGATCGTGCGCGATGTGCATGAGGGTGTCATTCACCGTCACACCACCACTCACGGTGCGCTGCAGCACGTCGTCACGCACCGCCTCGCTCTGCCCAAACCAGTACAACGCCAACGGGCGCGGCCCTGCGTTGATGTGGGTGATGGCATCGTCCAGCCGCTCGTACGAGACCACCGGCAGGATGGGGCCAAAAATCTCTTCCTGCATCAGCTGCATGGCCGACGTTGCGCCAAATACCAGCGTGGGCAGCATCTGGCGGCTCACGCCATCGCCCAGCGTGCCGGTGGTGTGCACTACGGGTTTGCCGGCAGTGGGGTCGATGGTCTGCACCTCGGCGCCCTGCGTCTGCGCCTGCTGCAGCATGGTACGCAGCCGCGCGTGGTGGCGGGCCGTGATGATCGAAGCGTAGTCGCCATTGCCCTCGATGGTAGGAAACAGCCGTGCCACTGCTGCGGCATAGGCCTGGGCAAACTCACCTTCACGGCCACGCGGCAGCAGCACATAGTCGGGTGCAATGCAGGTTTGCCCGGCGTTGAGGAGCTTGCCGTGCGCGATCTTGAGGGCTGCGTCCTTCATGTCGCAGTGGCCGTCGATGATGCATGGCGACTTGCCGCCCAGCTCCAGCGTGGTGGGCGTGAGGTTTTGCGCCGCAGCCTGGGCCACCTTGCGCCCGACAGCCGTAGAGCCGGTAAAGACCAGGTGATCGAAGGGCAGCGATGCGAACAAGGCTGCCAGGTTGGCATCGCCTTGCACCACGCAGAACTCGTCGGGGGAGAAAAACTGCGCCACCAGCGCTGCCAGTTGCGCCGAAGTGTGGGGCGTGAGTTCACTGGGTTTGAGCATGACCCGGTTGCCTGCTGCCAACGCGGTGATGGCCGGGGCCAGCGCCAGCTGCACCGGATAGTTCCACGGAGAAATCACGCCCACCACGCCCAGGGGCTGGCGGGCAATCCAGGCCGTGGCGGGCTGCAGCACCAGGGGCGTGGACACTTTCTTGGGCTTCATCCAGCGCCCGAGGTGGCGCAGGGTGTGCGACAGCAAGCTGCGCAGCACAAAAAAGTCTGCCACCTCCGTCAGCAGCGGTGATCGCATTCCGAAGTCTGCCTGCACGGCCGCTGCGAGCACGGGGCCGTGTTCGTCCAGCATTTTCTGGATGCGCAACAGGCGCTCTCGGCGCACCAAAAGCGGCACATCGACGTGCTCACGACTGGCTTGCCGCTGGAGTTGGAAATGGGCGTGGATTTCGGCTGGGGTCATGCCAAGATGATAGGAGACCAGGGCCAAGGTCAAGTCACCAAAGGGCACATGAGCCCACAGGACTACAGGCCTGCCGTGGCGTTGCGTCCGCCACCCGACGCAACGCCCGCAGGTGGCCCCACGCCAGGGCCGCCGGGCGGGTTCAACAGGCTTCAGCGCACTTCGCGCGGGACCACATCGGTGACGTCTTGGGCACCCGGCAGCACGCCGCCACGGCGCGATGCCGCAGACTCTTCAGGGGCTGCATCCGCAGCAGGAGAGGCCCGGCGCGCGGTGGTCCAGCGCTCGGTCGAACGAAACACGGTGCCGAAGCCGGTACGCGGGTCCATGCGCATCACCCAGGGGGTGACGGGCTTGCCGGTCAAACGTGCCCAACCCGCGCGCAGCGCCCACACCAGTGCCAACACCATCACGGCGGCGACGAGGCTCAAAAACAGCACCACGCCCATCGCAACCACCACGACACGCAGCACCAGGCGAAGTACACCTGCAACAAATTCGTTCAAACAATACCTCTCATTCACAACTGCGATGCGGACAAAGCCTCAAACGAGGCCCTGCCCGCACCGGGGGCGGCTCAACCCTGCGGCACAGCGCTGAACTGGAACACCCCAGGTTCCAGCACGGGGTTCACTGTCACAGAAATGACGCTCTTGGGCGGGAAGCGCCCTTCCAGCAGCAGCTTGGACAAGGGGTTCTCGATGCGCTGCTGGATGGCCCGCTTGAGCGGACGTGCACCAAACACCGGATCGAACCCCACCTTGGCCAATTCTGCCAAGGCAGCGTCAGACACCTGCAGTTCCAAATCCATCTTGGCCAACCGGGTTTGCAGCAGCTGCAGCTGGATCTTGGCGATGGAGGCAATGTGCTGCGCATCCAGCGCGTGGAACACCACGGTTTCGTCAATGCGGTTCAAAAACTCGGGCCGGAAGTGGTTTTTCAGCTCGCCCCACACCGCTTCCTTGATGTCCTGCGAGTCCCGCCCCACCATGGCCTGGATCAGGTGCGAGCCGATGTTGCTCGTCATCACGATCACGGTGTTCTTGAAGTCCACAGTGCGGCCCTGGCCATCGGTCAGGCGGCCATCGTCCAGCACCTGCAGCAGCACGTTGAACACGTCGGGATGGGCCTTTTCCACCTCGTCGAGCAGCAGCACGCTGTAGGGCTTGCGGCGCACGGCCTCGGTCAGGTAGCCGCCCTCCTCGTAGCCCACGTAGCCGGGCGGCGCGCCGATCAGGCGGGCCACCGAGTGCTTTTCCATGAATTCGCTCATGTCGATGCGCACCAGATGGTCTTCGCTGTCGAACAGGAAGCCCGCCAGCGCCTTGCAAAGCTCGGTCTTGCCCACGCCCGTGGGGCCGAGGAACAGGAAAGAACCTGTGGGGCGGTTCGGGTCACTCAGGCCCGAACGCGAACGGCGGATGGCATTGGCCACGGCGGCAATTGCCTCTTCCTGGCCCACCACGCGCTCGTGCAGCTTGGTTTCCATCTGCAGCAGCTTGTCTTTTTCGCCCTGCATCATCTTGGACACCGGAATGCCCGTGGCGCGGCTCACCACCTCGGCAATTTCTTCCGCACCCACCTGGGTGCGCAGCAGGCGGTTGGGGGTGGACGCGCCGTCCTTGCCCTCTTCCTTGGCCTGGGCTTCCTTGAGCTGGCGCTCCAGATCCGGCAGCTTGCCGTATTGCAGCTCAGCCACCTTGTTGAAATCGCCCTTGCGCTTGAGTTCCTCGATCTGCTGCTTCACTTTCTCAACCTGCTCGCGCACCTGCTGGCTGCCCTGGGCCTGGGCTTTTTCCGAGGTCCAGATGTCTTCCAGGTCAGCAATTTCCTTTTGCAGCTTTTCGATCTCTTCTTCCAGCAAGGTCAGGCGCTTTTGTGAGGCCTCGTCCTTTTCCTTCTTCACGGCTTCGCGCTCGATCTGCAACTGGATCAAGCGGCGGTCGAGCTTGTCGATGGCTTCGGGCTTGGAGTCGATTTCGATCTTGATCTTGGCCGCAGCCTCGTCAATCAGGTCAATCGCCTTGTCGGGCAGGAAGCGGTCGGTGATGTAGCGGTTGGAGAGCTCCGCCGCCGCCACGATGGCCGGGTCGGTGATCTCCACCCCATGGTGCACTTCGTACTTTTCCTGCAGACCGCGCAGGATGGCGATGGTGGCCTCCACGGTGGGCTCGCCCACCAGGATTTTCTGGAAGCGGCGCTCCAGCGCAGCGTCTTTTTCGATGTACTTGCGGTATTCATCCAGCGTGGTGGCGCCCACGCAGTGCAGTTCGCCACGCGCGAGGGCTGGCTTGAGCATGTTGCCCGCGTCCATCGCGCCTTCGCCCTTGCCCGCGCCCACCATGGTGTGCAGCTCGTCGATGAAGACAATGGTCTGGCCTTCGTCCTTGGCCAACTCGTTCAGCACGGTTTTCAGGCGCTCTTCAAACTCGCCGCGGTACTTGGCACCGGCCAGCAGGGCCGCCATGTCCAGCGAGAGGACACGCTTGCCCTTGAGCGATTCAGGCACTTCGCCCGCCACGATGCGCTGGGCCAAGCCTTCCACAATCGCCGTTTTGCCCACGCCGGGCTCGCCGATCAGCACGGGGTTGTTCTTGCTGCGGCGCTGCAGCACCTGGATGGCGCGGCGGATTTCATCATCGCGGCCAATCACGGGGTCGAGCTTGCCGGCGCGGGCGCGCTCGGTCAGGTCCAGGCAATACTTTTGCAGCGCGCCGCGCTGGCCTTCGGCCTCGGCGCTGTCTACCTTCTGGCCGCCGCGCACGGCGTTGATGGCGGCTTCCAGGCTCTTGCGGGTCAGGCCGTTGTCCTTGGCGATCTGGGCGGCGTCGCCCTTGCTATCGGTCAGCGCCAGCAAGAAGAGTTCGCTGGCAATGAACTGGTCGCCGCGCTTGATGGCTTCCTTTTCAGTGGCCTGCAGCACGCGGCCCAGCTCGGGGCCACCCTGCACCTGGTCGTGCCCCTGCACCTGCGGCAGGCGCTTGATGGCAGCTTCGGCCGCGCTGGTCAGGCCAGGCACGTTGGCGCCCGCGCGCTGCAGCAGCGCTTTGGGGCCATCGTCCTGCTTGAGCATAGCCAGCAGCACGTGCACGGGTTCGATGTAGGCGTTGTCGTGGGCCAGGGCCAAGCTTTGGGCATCGCCCAGGGCTTCCTGGAACTTGGTGGTGAATTTGTCGAGACGCATGGGTCAATATCCTCCGAATTTCAAAGCATTTGGGGCATACACTGCCTCATTTCAAGGCGCCTTTTGACAGAAGAGATTGACGTGCGTCAGCGAACCAAAATGCAGCAGACCGCCTGAATTGCTACTTTTTTAATAGCTACTAGCGCTTACCTATCAAGCGCCAGAGCCATTTTTTACTGATATTCCTGGCCGCAGGGCTTCACGCATTGCTCGCCGTGATACCCCAGCGCGCCAGCGCCGCATCGTCGCTCACCCGCGCATCCACCCAGCGGGCGCCCTGGGGGGTTTGCTCCTTTTTCCAGAACGGGGCCTGGGTCTTGAGGTAGTCCATCAAGAACTCGCAGGCCTGAAAGCTCTGGCCCCGGTGGGCGCTGGTCACGGCCACCAGCACGATCTGGTCGAGCGGCTGCAGCAGGCCCACGCGGTGAATGACGCGGGCGCCCAAGATGTCAAAGCGCCGGAAGGCCTCTTGCACCATGGCTTCGATGGATTTTTCTGTCATGCCGGGGTAGTGCTCCAGCTCCATGGACGCCACGGCGTCGCCCTCATTGCGGTCGCGCACGGTGCCCACAAAGCTGCACACAGCGCCCACGCCCTTGTTTTCGCGGCGCAGTTCGGCGATTTCATGTGAGAGGTCAAAGTCCTCGGTCTGGATGGAAACGCGTGCGTAGGTCATGGTGCGCGGTGCAGGCGGGGCGCGGCCAGCAGGGCGCGCTCTTCTTCGACAAATTTCTTGAGCTGTTGCAGCGCGGGCGACGGCGGCAGCTTTTCCAGCAAGGTCTGCAGCCGGGTGATATCGCCCACCGTGGGCGCCACCTTGATTTGCGCCACTGCGGCGGTGTGGTTGCCGGATTGGATCAAGGCCAGTACCTTGTTCGGCCATTCACTTTTGGGTCTTGCCATGGAGATGTTGTTGGTAGTTGGGCAGGATTGTCTGTAGCATTCGCCCGCACTTTACCCCCACCGCAGCCCTTGCGCGACCGATCAGCCCCTCATCTGCCCATGGCCACACAGACCATTACCACCGACCAATACAAGCTCTACCCCTCGCCCCGCAACCAGTACCGCGAGATTTTTGAGCACCAGGTGTTCGTGCCCTACCCCTACGCCATCATTGACCTGGAAGTGATGGAGCTGGCGGGCAAAACCACCCTGTACGCTGCCTGCCGCCTGTCGGACATGAAAATGGGCCAGGTGGTGACCTTTGAGCTGGCGCCCGACCAGGCCAAGTTCGAGCGCCTGTTCACCCCCGATTGAGCCGCCCCACCGCCCATGCACGAAGAAGACAACCAGATCCACGTCCCGCCCTCATTCCTGGCGGTGTATGCCGACAGCCGCCAGCGCCTGCGCGAACCGGCTTCGGTCGTCCGCAACCGCTACGAGCTGTGCGAAGACCTGGCCGGGCACCTGGTGGAGCAAGCGCAAACGCTGTACCACGTGCAAGCCCCGTCGGAAGCCGAGATCTTGCGGCGCATCCACGCGGGGCTGTGCGCGGCCGAGTCCGGCGTTTCAGTAGACGAAGCAAGCTGGATCACCACCCGGCTGGCAGAGCTGCTGAACTGGCCATGCCCCGTACTCACCCCGCCCACCGCCGAGGATGGGGCCGAAGGTGATGGCCCGCCCAGCCCACCACAGCAGCCATGAAAAAAGGCGCAAACCCTGCAAAGGTTTTGCGCCTTTTTGGCCTCTAGCGCTTATCCAACAAGCGCCAGCAGCTATTGATTCAATAGCAGATCAAGAGCCACCAAACGGCATCTTGGGCATGCCGCCCAGGCCTTTCATGCCGCCCATGCGCTTCATCATCTTCATCAGGCCGCCGCCCTTCATCTTCTTCATCATGTCCTGCATCTGCTCAAACTCCTTGAGCAGGCGGTTCACCTCTTGCACATGCACGCCGGCACCGGCCGCAATGCGCTTTTTGCGGGTGGCCTTGATGAGGTCAGGCTTGCGGCGCTCCAGCGGCGTCATGCTCTGGATGATGCCTTCCTTGCGCTTGATGTCTTTTTCGGCCTTGTCCATGTCGATGGAGCCCGCCTTGGCCGTGAGCTGAGAGGGCAGCTTGTCCATCAGGCTCGACAGCCCGCCCATCTGCTTCATCTGCTGGATCTGCGCCAGGAAGTCATTCAGGTCAAACCCGTCGCCGCTCTTGACCTTGGCCGCCAGCTTCTGCGCGGCTTCCATGTCCACGCCCGCCGTGACCTGCTCCACCAGCGCCACGATGTCGCCCATGCCCAGGATGCGGCCCGCGTGGCGTTCGGCGTCGAACACTTCAAGACCGTCGATCTTTTCCGACACACCCGCAAACTTGATGGGCGCGCCGGTGATCTGGCGCACCGACAGCGCCGCACCGCCGCGCGAGTCGCCGTCCAGCTTGGTCAGCACGATGCCGGTGAGCGGCAGCGCTTCTTTGAACGCCTTGGCGGTGTTGATGGCGTCCTGGCCCTGCATGGCGTCGACCACGAACAGGGTTTCAACGGGGTTGATGGCGGCGTGCAGGTCCTTGATTTCCTTCATCAAGGCTTCGTCAATCGCCAGGCGGCCGGCGGTGTCCACCAGCAGCACATCGAAGTAATGCTTCTTGGCGTAGTCCAGCGCCGCGTTGGCAATGTCCAGCGGTTTCTGGTCAGGGGTGCTGGGGAACCACTCGGCACCGGCCTGGGCGGTCACGGTCTTGAGCTGCTCAATGGCCGCAGGGCGGTACACGTCGCCCGACACCGTCAGCACCTTCTTCTTGCGCTTTTCAATCAGGTGCTTGGCCAGCTTGGCGGTGGTGGTGGTTTTACCGGCACCCTGCAAGCCCGCCATCAGGATCACGGCGGGCGGCTGGGCGGCCAGGTTGATGTCGGCCACGCCTTCGCCCATGGTGGCGGCCAGCTCGCGGTTGACGATGCTGACCAGCGTTTGCCCCGGCTTGAGCGAGCCCAGCACCTCCTGCCCCAATGCCTTTTCCTTGACGCGGGCGATGAAGTCGCGCACCACGGGCAGGGCAACGTCGGCCTCCAGCAGCGCCATGCGCACTTCGCGCAGCATGTCCTGGACGTTGGATTCGGTGATGCGGGCCTGGCCGCGCATCTCCTTGACGAGTCGCGTGAGTTTGTCGGTGAGTGCGGAGGCCATAAGGGGTTCTGGAAAGGTTCCGGTGTGAGCCGCAACCTGCACGCAAGTCAAAAGCAGGCAGGTTTGCCAGGGCGCTGGCAGCGGGCGAAAGGCTAAACTGTGACCCATGATTTTACCCAGTGCTTCCCCCGTCAGTTGGCTGCTGGCCCTTGCCGCCGCCTTGGCATACGCCGCACCCGCCGCAGCCGCTTCCCGCCTGGGGGCGGCGGCGTCGCGCAATGCGCTGCTGGCGGCCTGGGTGCTGCACGGCGCCTTGCTGGTGTGGGGGCTGTGGGGCGAGGCGCCGCGCTTTGGCTTTGCCCCCGCCTTGTCCATGACCGCATGGCTGGTGCTCACGGTGTATGCGGTAGAGCGCCAGTTGTTTCCGCAGATGCGGGCCCGCTGGATGCTGGCCGCGCTGGGGGCTGCCACCATCGTGCTGGCGCTGCTGTTCCCGGGGCAGCCGCTGCATGTGAAGGCATCGGCCTGGCTGCCGCTGCACCTGGCGCTGGGCATTGCCTGCTATGGCCTGTTTGCAGCGGCGGTGGTGCACGCCTGGCTGATGACGCGGGCCGAGCGCCACATCCGGCAGGCCGAAGACCCTGACAGCGGAATCCCCTTGCTGACGCTGGAGCGCCTCACCTTTCGTTTTGTGACAGCCGGGTTTGTGCTGCTCAGCGCCACGCTGCTGGCCGGCTGGCTGTTCAGCGACATGCTGTATGGCCGCGCCTGGCGCTGGGACCACAAGGCGGTTTTCTCGTTCCTGTCGTGGCTGGTGTTTGCGGCGCTGCTGCTGGGGCGGGCACGCTTCGGCTGGCGGGGGCGCAATGCGGTGCGCATCCTCTATGCAGGCTCCGCATTGCTCATGCTGGCGTATGTCGGCTCACGCTTCGTGCTTGAAGTGATTCTGGGCCGCAGCACATGAAGTACCTGGTTTTGCTATTGGTGCTGGTGGTGGCTTTCGGCTTCTGGAAAAGCCGCCGCAACCTTGCGCAACCCAGCCGCCCCCACCAACCCAGCCCCCCCACGCCTCAAGACATGGTGGCGTGTGCGCACTGCGGCCTTCACCTGCCGCGCACCGACGCCATCGTCCAGTACGGCGCCCACTACTGCTGCGCAGACCACCTGCGCGCAGGCCCTTCGCACCGTTGAAAGGCGCCTTCTTGAGCGATAGCCGGCTGTTCCCCACCGAAGCCCCCTTTGTGCGGCTGTGGCGGGGCTTTCTCACCGGCCGGTTGATGATTGCCGTGGCACTGCTGGTGCTGCAGCTGCTGGGGTACGCCTTCAACCAGACGCAGGCATTCACACCAGCCGTGCTGGCGGTGTGTGTGGCCTATCTGGTAGCCACCGTGATGCTGCGGATTCTGGGGCGCCACGCCCCACCCTACCCAGGTACCGGACCGCACTGGCTGCCTTCGATCGGGGTGGACATTCTGGCGGTCTCCGCTCTGCAGCTGCTGCACCCCGGCACCATGAACTACACACCCTTGTTCGGATTGCCCATCCTGATGGCGGCCGTGCTGGGGACGCTCACACTGGCCCTGGGGACCACGGCAGCGGTCACCTTGCTGCTTTTGCTGTGGGCCTGGTGGACGGGAGATCAATCGTCAAGCGACGATGCGCAGCGTTACCTGCAAAGTGCCCTCACCGGCACAGGCTACTTTGTGGTGAGCTATCTGGTGCATCAACTCTCTGCCAGACTGGTGGGCGAGCAGGAAGTGGCCGAGCGCAGCCGCATGAAGGCGCAGGTGCAGACGCAGATCAGCACCCTGGTGATCGAACATTTGAACGATGGTGTGCTGGTGGTGGACGAGCAAGATACCGTGCGCATGGCCAACCCCGCTGCACAGGCTTTGCTGGGGGATGGGCAGAACACGGCGCTTCCCTTTTCGCTGGGAAACTGTGGAGGCTGGCAGCCGCTGGTCGCACTGGCCCACCGCACCTTCGACGAAGAGCAGCCCCAAACTGCCGACGTGGCCCTTCTCCATCCTGGCGAAAGCCCCATGGGCCTGCATGTGCGCACCTGGCTCACCTCCACCCCCAGCGATCAAAACAGCCGCGCCGAACGGGTGTGCGTGATGTTTCTGCACGACCTGCGCGAGATGGAAGCCCGGCTGCGCACTGAAAAGCTGGCGGCCATGGGCCGCATGTCTGCGGCCGTGGCGCATGAGATTCGCAACCCCCTGGCGGCCATCGTCCAGGCCAACGCATTGCTGGAGGAAGACTTGCAGGACCCTGGCCAGAGGCGGCTGGCGCAAATGGTGCAGCAAAACGCCGACCGGCTGGCCCGCATCGCCGAGGAGGTGCTGGACATCGCCCGGGTACAGCACCAGATCAACCATGCGCCAGGTGCCACCCTGGCGCTGGATGCCAGCGTGGCACAGGTGTGGAGCGACTGGAGCAGCCAAGACCCGGCGCGGCGGCGCGGGCAGGTGTCGCTGGAAACCTCGATGGTGCAGGTGGAGTTCGACCCCGAGCACCTGCGCCGCGTGCTGGTGAACCTGCTGGACAATGCCCTGCGCTACATGGGCCCAGAGGAAGACTCGCTGGTGGTGCAGACGCGCACCAGCCCCGCTGGGCAGACCACACTGCAGGTGTGGAGCGACGGCGCCCCCATGGACAAATCCGTCGAGCGCCATCTGTTTGAGCCCTTCTTCTCGTCCGAGAGCCGGTCCAGCGGCCTGGGGCTCTATATTTGCCGCGAGCTGTGCCAAAGGCATGGCGCATCCATCAGCTACCAGCGCACCACACGCGACACCGCGCGTGGAAAAGTCGGTGGCAACGCATTCACCGTCGCGTTTCGCCGCACCATACGCCCCGTGGAACCCGCCACGCTTTTCGACTCGATCGTGATCTGAGAACCATGAACGCTCCCGCCGCCTCCATCCTGGTCATTGACGACGAGCCCGACCTGCGCACCTTGTATGAACTGACACTGCTGCGCGAGGGCTACCGCGTGGAAACCGCATCCACCGTGCAGGAAGCACGCGAACAACTCCAGAGCCGCCTCTTTGATGTGGTCATCTCGGACATGCGCCTGCCCGACGGCTTTGGCATGGAGATCCTGCAAGACCTGCGTGACCAGCAACGCCGCGAACGCTGCGTGGTCATGACCGCTTACGGCTCCGCTGAAAATGCCGTTGAAGCCCTGCGGTCGGGAGCGTTTGACTACCTGACCAAGCCGGTGGACCTGAAACAGTTTCGTTCGGTGGTGGCCTCGGCTATTCAAGGCACCGGGGCAACCCCTGCGCCGCGCGCCCCCCGTGGAGGACCGGCGCCCCGCAATCAGACGGCAGACGCAAGCACCTCCGCACTCCACTCGTCGCTAGACCGGCTGGTGGGGGATTCGGAAGCCATGCACAACGTCAAGCAGCGCATTGCCAAGGTGGCCCGGGGCATGGCGCCGGTACTGGTGCGTGGCGAATCAGGCACTGGCAAAGAGCTCGTCGCGCAGGCCCTGCATGCCTGCAGCCAGCGCGCGGAAGGCCCGTGCATTGCGGTGAACTGCGGCGCCATCCCCGAGAACCTGCTGGAAGCCGAATTCTTCGGTGCCCGCAAGGGCTCCTACACCGGAGCCACACAAGACCGGGACGGCTACTTCCAGGCAGCGCGCGGAGGCACCCTTTTCCTGGATGAGATCGGGGACCTGCCCCTGGCCATGCAATCGAAACTGCTGCGGGCCATCCAGGAACGCAGCGTGCGTCCGCTGGGCTCCACCCAGGAAGAAACGGTGGATGTGCGGATTGTGAGCGCCACCCACCGCGACCTCGCCGCTGACGTACAGGCGGGCAGATTTCGGCAGGATTTGTATTACCGCCTGAACGTCATCGAAATCGTCATTCCACCGCTGCGTGAGCGCAGGGAAGACCTGCCCGCTTTGTGCGCCACGCTGCTGGCGCGCATTGGCCAGGACTCGGGCATGCCTGTGCCCCGGCTCACCGAACAAGCCTTGCAGGCGATTGCCACCCATCCGCTCACAGGCAACGTGCGCGAACTGGAGAACGTTTTGCACCGCGCAGTGGCATTGACTGAAGGGGATGAGCTGCAAGTTGAAGCGTTCTCGTCTGGCAGCCCCACCGCCCAGGGCTCTGCGCACCCCGCAGCAACCTCACATGCGCTACAGACACCCCGCAAGGCACCCTACGAACCTCCATCCTCGATGACAACCCACACTGGGGCGGAGCAGGATGGCGCTGGCACAGCCCCCCTGCCCAACGATTTGCAGGCATGGCTGGACCAGCAAGAGCGCGATATTCTGATCCGCGCACTCAAGGAAACAGGCTTCAATCGCACCGCCACGGCGGCGCGCCTGGGCATCAGCCTGCGCCAGATCCGTTACCGGATTGCACGCCTGAACATCGGTGTGCCCAACGACCAGGATTTTCAAGACGAGATCGGCTGAGATGGCCGGTTTGCAATCCGTGTGGGAAGGGGGATGGCATCGCGGCGCGGTGCGTCTACCGTCGCCCAACTTCGGCCCCCGCCCCCTGGGAGCCTTGCAGGTGGTGGACTTGGTCGTCGTGCATTCCATCAGCCTGCCGCCCGGGCAATACGGCACTGGCGCTGTGCAGCAGTTGTTCACCAATGCCCTGGATTGGGATGCCCATCCCTATTACCAGCAAATCAAAGGCCTGCAAGTGTCTGCGCATTTTTTTATTGAGCGCAATGGTCGGCTCTGGCAATTTGTCGACTGCGACCAGCGCGCCTGGCACGCTGGCCAGTCTTTTTATCGCGGCCGGGCCAACTGCAACGACGACTCCATCGGCATTGAGCTGGAAGGCCTGGAGGGTCTGGCGTTCGAGTCCGCCCAATACGAAGCCCTTGGGGAGCTGTGTGGCGATTTGCTCGAGCGCTACCCCTTGCACTATGTGGCAGGACACGAACACATCGCCCCAGGCCGCAAACAAGACCCCGGTCCCGGCTTCGATTGGGCAAAGCTGGGCAGCGAATTGCCCGTAGACATCCTTGAGTTACCGAGTCAAGCGACCCCCAGGTAAACCCGACCTCTTTTCAGGTTAAAACGCAGCGGCAGATTCAGGGTAGGATCGCGCCCCTTCGAAACCTCCATCCAGGCTGTACGCGCCCCTGCGGGGCAAATTCCGCGACAGCCCGCGCAGCCACAACATTTGACGCGCCAAACCTTGCGATCACGCGGGCTTGGCTGCCATGCATTACTGCAAAGTGGCTCTTGAACCACTGGTTTGGAGCACTCACCCAGCCAAGGCATTACACTACCGGTAGTGTCTTGAACACGATCGACACACCATATATAGTGTGCGACAACCAAAAACGGTTGCACACGCCTAACCTTTGCAGCAGCCCCGACCTGCTGCCATTTCTCCCCCGCCAGCCCACAGAGAGGACACCCATGCAAGCTGCTTTGAACACCCCTGCCACCCCGCACGCGACCCCTGAAGAGACCGCAGGCGACGCTGCCAACGCAGCAGCCAATGCGCAGGGCCACTACCAGATCATTCGGCGCAATGGCGCGGTGGTCCCGTTCGAAGCCCCCAAGATTGCCATTGCGTTGATGAAGGCGTTTCTGGCCGTCCACGGCACCCAGGGCGCTGCTTCGGCCAGCGTGCGTGAAGTGGTGGATGCACTGACCCAGGGCGTCACCCGCGCGCTGATGCGCTCGCGCCCAGGAGGCGGTACCTTCCACATTGAAGATGTACAAGACCAGGTCGAACTGGGCCTGATGCGCGGCGGCCACCACGAAGTGGCGCGTGCTTACGTTTTGTATCGCGAGCGCCGTGCACAAGAACGCGCTAACCAGGTTCAGCAACAGGCCCCAGCGGCCCCCGCGCTGCATGTTCTGGAAAATGGCCAGCGGGTTGCCCTGGACCCGCGTCGCCTGCAGTCGCTGATTGAATCGGCCTGTGTGGGACTGGGGCAGGATGTCAAAGCTGACCCCATCGTGGCAGAAACCATGCGCAACCTATACGACGGCGTCCCCATGGACGAGGTGTACAAGGCTTCCATCCTCGCCGCCCGCACCCTGATCGAAAAAGACCCGGACTACACCTACGCCACCGCACGCCTGCTGCTGCACACCATCGTGCGCGAAGTGCTGGGCCGTGATGTGACCCAGGACCAGATGGCCCAGGCTTACACCGAGTACTTCCCTCAATTCATCCAGAAGGGTGTTGACAACGAACTGCTGGACCCACGCCTGCTCAAGTTCAACCTGGCCCGCTTGGCTGCCGCGCTCAAGCCCCAGCGCGACCTGCAGTTTGACTACCTCGGCCTGCAAACCCTGTACGACCGCTATTTCCTGCACGTCCGCAAGACCCGCATCGAACTGCCCCAGGCTTTCTTCATGCGCGTCGCCATGGGCCTGTCCCTCAACGAGGCGGACCCAGAAGCCCGCGCCATTGAGTTCTATGAAGTGCTCTCCAGCTTCGACTTCATGTCGAGCACGCCCACGCTGTTCAACAGCGGTACGCTGCGCTCGCAACTGTCCAGTTGCTACCTGACCACCGTGCCTGACGACCTGGACGGCATCTACGAATCCATCAAGGAAAACGCCTTGCTGTCCAAGTTTGCGGGCGGCCTGGGCAACGACTGGACGCGCGTGCGCGCCCTGGGCTCGCATATCAAGGGCACCAACGGCGAATCCCAAGGCGTGGTTCCCTTCCTCAAGGTGGTGAATGACACGGCCGTAGCAGTCAACCAGGGCGGCAAGCGCAAGGGCGCCGTCTGCACGTATCTGGAAACCTGGCACCTTGACATCGAGGAGTTCCTCGAGCTGCGCAAGAACACCGGCGATGACCGCCGCCGCACGCATGACATGAACACGGCCAACTGGATCCCTGACCTGTTCATGCGCCGCGTGATGGAAAAGGGCACCTGGACTCTGTTCTCGCCTTCCAACGTGCCTGATCTGCACGACCTGTTTGGCGCAGAGTTCGAGAAGGCCTATGTGGCCTATGAAGCCAAGGCCGCCAGTGGCGAACTCAAGCCCAGCAAGACGGTGCAAGCCACCGACCTGTGGCGCAAGATTCTCACCATGCTGTTCGAAACTGGCCATCCCTGGATCACGTTCAAGGATGCCTGCAATGTGCGCTCGCCCCAGCAACACGCTGGCGTGGTGCACTCGTCCAACCTGTGCACGGAAATCACGCTCAACACCAGCGACACCGAAACAGCGGTGTGCAACCTGGGCTCGGTGAACCTGCGCCAGCACTTGAAGAACGGCCAGATTGACCACGAGAAGCTGAAGAAAACGATCACGGTGGCCATGCGCATGCTGGACAACGTCATCGATATCAACTACTACGCAGTCAAGAAGGCGCGTGACTCCAACCTGCGCCACCGCCCTGTGGGCCTGGGCCTGATGGCGTTCCAGGACAGCCTCTATGAATTGCGCATCCCTTACGCGTCGCAAGAAGCTGTCGAGTTTGCCGATCGCTCGATGGAAGCGATCTGCTACTACGCCTACTGGGCATCGACCGAGCTCGCCAAGGAACGCGGCCAGTACTCCAGCTATAAGGGCTCGCTGTGGGATCGCGGCATCCTGCCTTTTGACACCCTGGACATGCTGGCGCAAGCCCGTGGTGGCTACGTGGAAGTGGACCGCTCGTCCACCCTCGACTGGGATGCTCTGCGCAAGAAGATTGCACAAGACGGTATGCGCAACTCCAACTGCGTTGCCATCGCACCCACAGCCACCATCTCCAACATCATTGGTGTGGACGCATCCATCGAACCCTCGTTCGGCAACCTGTCGGTCAAATCCAACCTTTCCGGCGAATTCACGGTCATCAACGGTGGTCTGGTGCGCGACCTCAAGCGGCTGGGTCTGTGGGATGACGTGATGATCATGGACCTCAAGCACTTCAAGGGTTCGCTGCACCCCATCGACCGCGTGCCTGCAGATATCAAGGCGCTGTATTCCACGGCGTTCGAAGTCGAACCCAAGTGGCTCGTGGAAGCCGCTTCGCGTCGACAAAAGTGGATCGATCAGGCGCAGAGCCTGAACATCTACATGGCTGGCGCTTCAGGCAAGAAGCTCGACGACACCTACAAACTGGCATGGGTGCGTGGCCTCAAGACCACGTACTACCTGCGCACACAAAGCGCTACGCACGTGGAAATGAGCACCGTGAACACACGTCAGCTCAACGCAGTGTCGTCGGGGCCAGAAGGCGTATCGGCCCACGCCGCTGAAGGCTCGGCAGCCACGCTGGCCAGTGCAGCGCCTGTCAGCACCGTGCCCGCCACCGACGTCAAATTCACAGCCATTGACGACGTCGCATGTGAGGCGTGCCAGTAACTCCATGTAGGCGGAGCACTCCTGATCCAGAAGTGCTCCGCGCATGTGCTGTGAAGCAACAAAACGTTGCTGCATAACGCTTCAGTGCTTTTCTTTTTGCAGCACTCCTTTCATAATCCGATCACTGGAAAACCTATGCTGACCTGGGACGAAGAAGTCAAGCCCTCATCGCAAAAACCAACGGACGGTGGCCTGCAAAACGGCCACCAGGCAGCGCAGTCGCCGCTGTCCATCCAGACACCTGCATTGCAGCCAACAGCTGCTGCCATTCCCGCTGCCACAGCTGCCGCTCCTGCAGCCACTCATCGCCGAGTGAACGCTGCAGACAAGCGCATCATCAACGGCCAGACAGACGTCAACCAGCTCGTGCCCTTCAAATACAAGTGGGCATGGGAGAAGTACCTTGCCACTTGCGCCAATCACTGGATGCCGCAAGAGGTGAACATGACGCGTGACATCGCGTTGTGGAAAGACCCCAATGGCCTGACCGAAGACGAGCGCCGCATCGTCAAGCGCAACCTCGGCTTCTTCGTGACGGCTGACTCGCTGGCGGCGAACAACATCGTGCTGGGCACGTACCGCCACATCACCGCCCCAGAATGCCGTCAGTTTCTGCTGCGGCAGGCTTTCGAAGAAGCCATCCATACCCATGCGTACCAGTACATCGTGGAGTCGCTGGGCCTGGACGAGAGCGAGATCTTCAACGCTTACAACGAAGTCCAGTCGATCCGTGACAAAGACGAGTTCCTGATCCCCTTCATTGAAGCGATCATGGACCCTAATTTCCACACAGGCACCCCTGAAGCCGATCAGACGCTGCTGAAGTCGTTGATCGTTTTCGCCTGCCTGATGGAAGGGCTGTTCTTCTACGTAGGCTTCACGCAGATTCTGGCGCTGGGTCGCCAGAACAAGATGACCGGTGCAGCAGAGCAGTACCAGTACATCCTGCGCGATGAATCGATGCACTGCAACTTTGGCATCGACCTCATCAACCAGCTCAAGCTTGAGAACCCTCACCTGTGGACTGCAGAGTTCAAGGCAGAGATCAAGGCCTTGTTCATGAAGGCCGTAGAGCTGGAATACCGCTATGCCGAAGACACCATGCCCCGCGGCGTGCTGGGCATGAATGCCTCGATGTTCAAGGGCTACCTGCGCTACATCGCCAACCGCCGCGCAACCCAGATCGGCCTGGAAACCCTCTTCCCCAACGAAGAGAACCCTTTCCCATGGATGAGCGAGATGATCGATCTGAAGAAGGAACGTAACTTCTTTGAGACCCGCGTCATCGAGTACCAATCGGGCGGCGCCCTTTCTTGGGATTGATCCCATCGCGCGCTTTCTGGCCATGGACGCTTACACCACACCCCGCACACACACCTCGGCGCTGCCTTGGTTTGCGCGGTGGTGTTCCCGTATTCATGGTGATGGAGCTACTGCAGCGTCCATCACCATGGATCGCTTCCTGTCCACTGTAGACAGGGAGTGCTCTTTGCTCACTGACCCAAGGAGAACATGATGGCAACTGCGAAAAAACCGGCCGCCAAGAAAGCCGCCCCAGCAAAAAAAGCGACTCCCGCTAAACCCGTAGCCGCAGCCAAGAAGGCTGCTGCTCCAGCCAAGAAGGCTGCTGCTCCAGCCAAGAAGGCTGCTGCTCCAGCCAAGAAGGCTG
>NZ_JAEFCH010000004.1:18002-205734 GCF_016406015.1 Acidovorax sp. IB03
TCCAGCCAAGAAGGCTGCTGCTCCAGCCAAGAAGGCTGCTGCTCCAGCCAAGAAGGCCGCTGCTCCAGCGAAGAAGGCTGCTGCTCCAGCGAAGAAGGCTGCTGCTCCAGCCAAGAAGGCCGCTGCTCCAGCCAAGAAGGCCGCTGCCCCAGCGAAGAAAGCTGCTGCTCCAGCGAAGAAGGCTGCTGCTCCAGCCAAGAAGGCCGCTGCTGCAAAGAAAGTGGTGAAGGCTCCTACAGCCCCTGCCGCTCCCGCTGCTCAGACCACGCTGAACCCCCAGGCTGCCTGGCCGTTTCCTACAGGCACCAAGCCCTGAGGAAGCCCAGCTTTCCAAGCCCAACCCGGTGCCCTGCACCGGGTTTTTTTATGCCTGTACGGGGAGAGCCTTGAGCACAGTGTCGAAGGCCCGCCCTGGATGGCAGGCCAAGCCTCTCAGTCCCATCACGCTCCTATCACGCGGGGGTGAAATCCAGGACATAGTTCTGTGGGCCGCGCTGCGCAATCTTCAGTGCACCCACCTTGTTGCCCAGCTCAGCACACCGCGCCAAAGGCCAGCCCTGCTCCAGACCAAACAACATGGCCCCACGCCAAGCGTCACCGCAGCCTGTTGGGTCCACCACAGCCGCTGGCTGCACAGCTTGCACTCGCTCACGCTCACCATTCACCCACACATCACAACCTTCACCGCCCAAAGTCACTACCAGGCCCTTCACCTTGCGCGAGATGTCTGCCAGGCTCAAGCCGGTGCGGTCGCACAGCATCTTGCCTTCGTAGTCGTTCACCGTCACCCAGGTGGCTTGCTCAATGAATTGGGTCAACTCAGCGCCATTGAACATGGGCAAGCCCTGGCCCGGATCGAACACGAAAGGGATGCCAGCCGCCACGAACTGCGCTGCATGTTCCAGCATGGCATCGCGCCCATCTGGCGAGATGATGCCCAGCTTGATATCAGGATGGGGTTCGATGCGGGTGATGTGCGCCTGCATCATGGCCCCTGGGTGGAACGCCGTGATCTGGTTGTTGTCACGGTCGGTCATGATCATGGCCTGCGCCGTGTAAGTGCCGTCCACCTGCTTCACATAGCGGTCACTGATAGCCAGCGCAGCCAGGCGCTGCAGGTACTCGCCACCATCTGTTCCCAGCGTGGCCATAGGCAGGGGCTCGCCACCCAGCAACTTGAGGCTGTAGGCGATGTTGCCTGCGCAGCCACCAAAATCACGGCGCAACGATGGCACCAGAAAGGACACGTTGAGGATGTGCAATTGATCCGGGAGGATCTGCTCGGCAAACCGCCCCTCAAAATTCATGATGGTGTCGAACGCCAGAGAACCACAGATAAGAGCGGCCATAAAAAAGCAATCAATAAAAGAAGAATCAGGGATAAAACGCCAGCAGGCGATAGCCCGCCACGCGAGCGCCGCCAGTGGTCACCAGCACCGACACGGAAGCACTCCATTCGCCGCCCGCGGCAAGTTCCTGCGGAGCGCCCATTTCAGCAGGCAGCAATACACGGCGCAAAACGGGTTGGTCCTGCGCATCGGTCAGCGTCAACTCCACCGCCGGCATCTCCAGCGCCACGGTGGAACGGCTCTTCATCGTGACGGCGAGCACATAGCTGTCGCCCCGCGCCTTGTTGAAGGAAGAGCTGTCGATGACCACCTCTGCAATTTGCCGCAGAGGCGCCAGTTCACACCCCAGCGGCTCGCATAAGGCCAGCAAGAGGGGGCGAAGCTGTGGTGCCACAGCAGCCAGGCGGTTGCGCTCATGCACAGCCACCTGCGCTGCGAGTGCAGTCGCCAACCCCAAGCCCAGCACAACCAGTCCACTGCGCACCAGGGGCTTGCGCCAAAACGCCCGTCGGCGGGCTGCTTTGACGAAGCTGACATCCTCCGCCGCGTCAGGCTCCTCATCGTCTTCGGCCTCGCTGCTTTGGTCTGCGCGCGGATCTGGTGTTGCCAGCTTCGCTTCCTTCACACCAGTGGCTTCGTCGATCGAAGGAAACTCCACCGATGGCAAAGAGGGCATTACAGACTCGTCGGCATCGGCCAGAGACTGCACTTCGGCAGCAGGAAGTGCGGGCAAGGATGCCAGAACATCCATGCCATCAGCAGTCATGCCCTCCACGCCGCCGTCGGTCACCACATCTGCCGGCAGCGGCTGGGTAGACGCTGCCTGCTCTGTACTGGTCGCGGTATCACCGTCCACCTGCGAAGCGGTTGGCAAAGGCTGTGCATCAGACTCCAACGTCAGCGGAGTGTCTGCAAAGTCTTCAGCGTAGGGCAGCTCGTACCCTCCGGGCTGCGGCACCGGTGCTGCAGGCGTCTGCGCCACGGCTTCCGAAGAAACCGCCAAGGGATGCGTCGCACGAAGAGGCTCCTGCAGCACCAGCTCCAGCATGTCTGGCGACAACACCCGGCTTTCCTGCCGCCCTGCAAACTCGGGCGGAGGTGGCGAAAGTGGCGATGGAGGGGGGGGGGCAACCGGAGCCTTGGGCGGCACACTCGGGGCATCTGCCCCCTTCCAGGCAAAGGTAGCAGCAGGCTCAAAAATGGGAGGCGGCTCTGTACCGACCAGTGGAGGCTCCGCAGTTAGGAGGGCAGGCGGTACGGGATCGGGCACCGACAAGACTTCGGCGGGGGGAGCGAAAGGTGCCTCAGCCAAAACCCCGGCACCCAACGGGGCTGGCGCAATCCCTGACGGCGCGTCAGGCTCCACAATAACCCGAGAGAAAGCTTTTTGGACAGGCGCCGGAGGAGCCCCCCATGCGCGCAAAGAATCATCCGCCCGCGCCACTGGCATAGGCGGTGGTCGCACGTCGGTCAGCGATACGTCGGGCAAAAGCGCTGGTGGGGATGCGGGCACGAGCGATTCGGACGCATCAAACACCTCGGCGCAGTGACCGCAGCGCACCCATCCATCAGAAATGCGCAACTGGTCCGCGACCACCTTGAATTGGGTCGAACAGGCAGGGCAGCGTGTGATCTGGCTCATCTGCAATGGATTGTAGAGCGCAGGCCCCACGGCCCGCGGGGCCTCGCAAGGCTCAACGGCTGGCGGTCATCAAAATCCAGCCGTCTTCCGAATCGGCCACTTGCAGTGGCAGCCAAGGTGCGTAGGCCTCCTTCAGCTCATCTGCCTGCCGCTCCAGAATGCCGGCCAGCACCAGGTGCCCGCCAGCCGCTACATGGCTGCACAGCAAGGGGGCCAGCACGCGCAGTGGCGTCGCCAGGATGTTGGCCAGCACCGTCTGGTATTCACCCTGGGCCTTGTCGGGCAGGCCCGCCTTGAGCTGCACGCCATTGGCCTGCGCGTTTTGAATGGTGGACTCCACCGCTGCGGGGTCGATATCCACCGCATCAATATCCACCGCACCGAACTTGGCCGCGCCAATCGCCAGAATGCCCGAGCCGCAGCCGTAGTCCAGCACACGCCCGAGGGCGCTGGAGCCATCGGCGGCCACCGTGCCGTTGCGAGCAATCCAGCGCAGGCACATACGGGTCGTGGGGTGCGTGCCAGTGCCAAAGGCCAGGCCTGGGTCCAGGCGAATGCTGCGCACAGCCTGCGGTGGCAACTCATGCCAGGTCGGCACGATCCAGAAATCGGGGGTGATGTCCACTGGCGCAAATTGCGATTGGGTCAGCCGCACCCAGTCTTGCTCAGGCACTTCGGTCACACCCAGCACCTGGCAGCCTTCAAAAAAGTCTTGCACGGTCAGCAGTTGCTGCGCCTCTTGGGCAGCATCGGCCGTGGGGAACAGCGCCACCACGCGACTGCGCTGCCATCCATCCTTGGGCGGGGGCATGCCGGGCTCGCCAAACAGGGCCTGCTCGGCATCGGTCTGCGCATCGGCGTCTTCCACCGAGACGCTCAAGGCGTCCAGCGCATCCAGCGCGTCGCTCACCGCTTCAATGCGGTCTTCAGGGCACATCAGGCTCAGCTCAAACATGAAAAACGCCTCTTTGCAAAAATGAAATGCTGGCACCCGTTTCCGGGAGCCAGCATGTGAACCCACTGTGGCCGCACCAGCCCAAGACTGGAATCAGCCTAACAAACACCCAACGCCCGCAGCCCCCCGCAAGCCACCGCCGCGCTGGCGGTGTCTCCCTTCCCGAATGGCGCAGCCATTCGAGAAAAGGGGGAAGGCGCGAAGCGCCTCAGGGGTTTGTACGCAGCCTAGCGTTTGTGTTGCGACAGCCACTCTTCCAGATAGTGGATGTTGGTGCCGCCCGCCATGAACTTGGCATCCACCATCAGCTCGCGGTGCAGCGGCACATTGGTGTTGATGCCTTCGATCACCGTCTCGGACAGCGCCGTGCGCATGCGGGCCAGGGCCTGCTCGCGCGTGTCGCCGTGCACAATGATCTTGCCGATCATCGAGTCGTAGTTGGGCGGCACGAAGTAGTTGGTGTAAGCGTGCGAATCCACACGCACACCGGGGCCG
This sequence comes from Acidovorax sp. IB03, assembly GCF_016406015.1. Lineage (NCBI taxonomy): Bacteria > Pseudomonadati > Pseudomonadota > Betaproteobacteria > Burkholderiales > Comamonadaceae > Acidovorax > Acidovorax sp. IB03. The sequence goes on from NZ_JAEFCH010000004.1 coordinate 22,444, forward strand.
CCTGGCGCGTGCCAGGTGGTGATGCGACCGGGTGACGGAATGAACTTGTAAGGGTCTTCCGCATTCACCCGGCACTCGATGGCGTGGCCACGGATCTCGATCTGGCGCTGGGTGAAGGGCAGCTTTTCGCCAGCCGCCACCATGATCTGCGTCTTCACGATGTCCACGCCCGTGATCAACTCGGTCACAGGGTGCTCCACCTGCACGCGGGTGTTCATTTCAATGAAATAGAACTCGCCGTTTTCGTACAGAAACTCGAACGTGCCCGCACCGCGGTAGCCGATCTTCTTGCAGGCCGCAACGCAGCGCTCGCCGATCTTCTCGATCAGCTTGCGCGGAATGCCGGGCGCTGGCGCCTCTTCGATGACCTTCTGGTGGCGGCGCTGCATGGAGCAGTCGCGCTCGCCCAGGTACACCGCGTTGCGGTGCTTGTCGGCCAGCACCTGAATTTCGATATGGCGAGGGTTCTGGAGGAATTTCTCCATGTACACCGCAGGATTGCCAAACGCGGCACCCGCTTCGGCCTTGGTCATCTGCACCGCATTGACCAGCGCCGCCTCGGTGTGCACCACGCGCATGCCGCGGCCACCGCCGCCGCCAGCGGCCTTGATGATGACCGGATAGCCGATGGCCTTGGCGATGCGGCGGATCTGCACCGGATCGTCGGGCAACTCGCCTTCAGAGCCAGGCACGCAGGGCACGCCGGCACGGATCATGGCCTGCTTGGCCGACACCTTGTCGCCCATGATGCGGATGGACTCGGGCGTGGGGCCAATGAACTGGAACCCGCTCTTTTCCACGCGCTCGGCGAAGTCGGCGTTTTCGCTCAAGAACCCATAGCCAGGGTGGATAGCTTCAGCATCGGTCACCTCGGCGGCCGAGATGATGGCCGGCATGTTGAGGTAGCTCAGGGGCGACGGGGCGGGCCCGATGCACACGGCCTCTTCGGCCAGCTTGACGTATTTCGCATCGCGGTCGGCTTCGGAATAGACCATGACGGCCTTGACTCCCAGCTCGCGGCATGCGCGTTGGATACGCAGAGCGATCTCTCCGCGGTTCGCAACCAGAATTTTCTTGAACATGAGCGCCTTATTCGATGACGAACAGCGGCTGTCCGTATTCCACGGCCTGGCCGTTTTCGCCCAGGATACGGGTCACGGTGCCCGACTTGTCGGCCTCGATCTCGTTGAGGATCTTCATGGCCTCGATGATGCAGAGGGTCTCGCCTTCTTTGACCTGGCTGCCCACTTCCACGAAGGGCTTGGCGCCGGGGCTGGACGAACGGTAGAACGTGCCCACCATGGGCGACTTGACCACATGGCCCGTGGGGGCTGCGGCGGCAGGGCTGGGCAGCTCGGCCACAGGGGCCGCAACGGGCGCTGGCGCCACGGGGGCTTGCATGGGCGCTGCCACATATTGCTGAACCACGGCGCCGCCGCTCTTGACGATACGGACTTTGCCTTCGGCCTCGGTGATTTCGAGTTCGGAAACGTTTGACTCGGAGACGAGGTCGATCAAGGTTTTGAGTTTTCGCAGATCCATGGAAGCTCCAACGGCTATAAAACTAAATAGGGCGCGAATTTACTCTAATTTCGGACTACCTCAGCGATTGAGAGGTAATTTTCATCAACATCGAGGCTGACGGAGCGTCATCAAACGCTGAAAAAAGCCCCATGAAGGGGCTTGGCTTACCGCAGATGGACCCATTGCTTAAGGTCATCGGGCGTCACTTGCCCCATTTTACGATGCAGCACCCGGCCCCCCTGCCCCAGCACCACGGTGAAAGGCAGGCCGCCGGTGAGGTTACCCAAAGACCGGCCCAGCTCCGTGCCACCCAGGCCCGCCAGCCCCACAGGAAAGTCCAGCGGCAGCCGGTCCAGAAACTTGCGCACCGACGAAGGCTGGTCGATCGCCAGGCCCACCACCTGCCAGCCCTTGGACGCGTTTTCCCGGTAAAACGCGTTCAGCATGGGCAACTCTTCCACGCAGGGCGGGCACCAGGTGGCCCAAAAATTCAGCAGCACAGGGCGGCCCTGCAGGGCTTTCATGGCCAGCGGGGCACCGCCTGTGGGGGTGTCAAACTCCATGCTCCACAAAGCTGCCTCGGCACCATCCTGCATGGCGTGGGGCTGAAAACGCCACCAAGCCAACCCTGCCCCGCCCAGCGCGGCAGCGCCGGCCACGGCGCCGTAAAGCCAGCGCCTGCGCGATGTGGGGGCAGGCTGGGCGGCGGGTTCAGCAACGCTGGCGCTGCGGGAAACGTCGGGCGGCAAACTCATGGGGCAGTCTCTTCCAGAACACGGCGCACGGCCGTCACATCGCCACGGGGAGTGCGCCCCTTGGCATCGGGTTTCAAGGCGCCGCGCAAATCATCCAGGTCGTAAATCATCAGGTGCACGCCGATCATCTCCTGGAGCTCAGGGCACTTGCTGCCCAGACTCAGGGCCTCGACCGATTCGCCATGAAAACCCGTCACCGTGCGCGGCTCGTAGTCCACATGGTGGTCGATCAGGGCGATCTCTGCCGACTTGGGGTCATCGCAGAACAGCTGGATATAGATATCAGACAGGCGCGTGGCCGTGCCGTGCCATACCGAGCCCGCCAGGTGCGGCCGAAACTCGGCCATGCGCACCATCCACACCAGCGCGAGCTGGCGCAGGGCGCGCAGCTCGCGCGGCTGGGTATCGGCACAAAAAATATCGAGGTATTCGCGCACCGCGTCTTCCACCTGGTCGTTGTCAGGCAGCGGGGTGCGGGCGGGCAGGCCCATTTCGCGCACGGCGCGGCGCTTGGCGGGGCCCCATTCGAGCCCCTCTTCCACAACGATGCGGGCCGTGGTGGCGGCAAGTTCGGCAGTCAGGGGGTTGGAAACAGGCATGGAGGAACCCTCGCGGCGTCGGCAGCCGACATTGTCGCGTGAACGCAAACAGGCACCGCCCGCGCGCCCGCATGGCACCGAGGGTTTCTCAGGCTCTCAGCGTTTGCTATTTTTATGATAGCTGCTGGCGCTTACCCAGTAAGCGCTAGCATGCTTTTTTCCTTATACCCAGGCATTCACATGGGTCACGCCCGGCAGGCGGGGGAAATCAGTCCAGGCTGGCGCCGGACTCTTTCACCACCTTGCCCCACTTCACGCTTTCGGCCTGGATGAAGGCAGCGAACTGCTCGGGCGTTTCGCTGTGGACCTCGGCGCCCTGCTCGTTGATCTTCTTCTTCACATCAGGCTGGGCCAGCACCTTGACGATGGCGGCGTTCAGCTTGGCCAGCACGGGTGCGGGCGTGCCTGCGGGGGCAAGCATGCCAAACCACGACGTGGCCTCGTAACCGGGCACGCCGGCTTCGGCGATGGTGGGCACGTTGGGCAGCTCGGGCGAGCGCTTGACCGTGGTCACCGCCAGGGGCACCAGGCTGCCGCTGCGCACATGCTGGATGGCCGATGGCATGTTGTCAAACATGATGTCGATCTGGTTGCCCAGCAGGTCCGTCACCGCAGGGGCGCTGCCCTTGTAGGGAGCGTGCTGCATATCCACCTTGGCCAGGCTCTTGAACAGCTCGCCCGACAAGTGGATGGAGCTGCCGTTGCCCGAAGAACCAAAGTTCACTTTGCCGGGGTTGGCCTTGGCGTAGGCGATGAGGTCCTTCACGCTCTTGTAGGGCTGGGCGGGGTTGGCCACCAGCAGGTTGGGCACATTGGCCACGCGGGTCAGCGGTGCGAAGTCCTTCACGGGGTCGAAAGGCATCTTCTTGTACAGGCTGGCGTTGATGGCGTGGGTGCCCACAGTGCCCATGAACAGGGTGTGGCCGTCGGGCGTGGCCTTGGCGGCCGCCTGGCCACCGATGTTGCCGCCTGCGCCCACGCGGTTGTCCACCACGACGGATTGGCCCAGCTCAGCCGTCAGCGCCTGGCCGATGATGCGGGCCAGGATGTCGGTGGTGCCGCCTGCGGCGAAGGGCACGATGATGGTGACGGGCTTGGTGGGGTAAGCCTGGGCCAGGGCGGACGTACCGCCGAGCAGACCAGCGCCCAAAACGACGGCCGAAGCGATGGAACCCAGGGCGAAGCGGCGGGTGGCGTGGGAATGTGGCATGGAGGTCTCCTTCAAAGAAGCTGGTGGACAAAAATAGCGTTTGGTGGGCCACGTCCCAATCGCCACAGCGTTTGAGACTGGCACGGCGCAGGCACGGGACGCCGAGGAAGGGCTGCCCCCTTCCCGAATGGCGAAGCCGTTCGAGATAAGAGGGAAGAGGGAAGGAGCGAAGCGACTCAGGGGGGGTGTCACTTCACACTGGCGCCAAGCCCAGCGTGGTGCCCCCGCAGACGTACAGCACCTGGCCGGTGATGAAGCCGTTGTCGGGCGAGAGGAAGAACATCGCCGTGCGCGCCACGTCTTCGGGCGTTCCCATGCGGCCCACGGCAATGCTCTTGAGGATGCGTTCGGTCTGCGGGGCGCCTTCGGGGTTGCTCTGGCGGAACAGCTCGGTGGCGATGGGGCCAGGGCCGATGGCGTTGACGGTGATACCGTCGCGGCCCAGTTCCATGGCCAGCGTGCGTGTCATGCCGATCATTCCGGCCTTGGTGGCCGAATAGACGATGCGCTCGCCCTTGCCCAGTGCGGCACGCGAAGACATGTTCACGATGCGGCCCTGGCCGCACGCGCGCAGCGTGGGTAGGAAGGCCTGCACCAGCAGCATGGGCGCACGCAGGTGCAAGCCCACCACATCATCCAGCTGCTGCGTGGTGGCGGTGTCGATGGTGCCGGGGCGGGTGGCGCCCGCGTTGTTCACCAATGCTGTCACGTTGTGCTGGGCAGCGATCTCGGCCGCGCGTTCGCGGGTGGAGACCTCGTCCGTCAGGTCGCCCTGGTACGAGGTGAGCAGCGGGTGGCTCCAGGTGGGCAGCACGTAATCGAGATTGACCACGGCCCGCCCCTGGGCCAGCACGGCTTCAGCAATCGCACGGCCAATGCCGTTGCTGGCGCCGGTAACGACGGTGACTGGGGTGCGGGTATCAGCCACGCTCACACCCGCTCGATGATCAAGGCAATGCCCTGGCCCACGCCAATGCACATGGTGCACAGCGCGTACTGGCCCGCGTGCTCATGCAGGCGGTTCACGGCCGTGGTGACCAGACGCGCGCCGCTGGCGCCCAGCGGGTGGCCCAGTGCAATGGCGCCGCCCCAGGCGTTCACGCGCGCGTCGTCGTCCTTCAGGCCCAGGGCGCGCAGCACGGCCAGGCCTTGCGCGGCGAAGGCTTCGTTCAGCTCGATCACGTCCATGTGGTCCAGGGTCAGGCCGGTTTGCGCCAGCACCTTCAAGGTGGCAGGCGTCGGGCCAAAGCCCATGATGCGCGGGGCCACGCCAGCGGTGGCCATGCCCACCACGCGGGCGCGGGGCTTGAGGCCGTACTTGGCGGCGTGGGCTTCGTCGGCCAGCAGCAAGGCGCAAGCGCCATCGTTCACGCCCGACGCGTTGCCAGCCGTCACCGTGCCGTCAGGCCGCACCACGCCCTTGAGCTTGGCCAGCGCTTCCAGACTGGTTTCACGGGGGTGCTCGTCCTGGCTGACGATGATGGCGTCGCCCTCGCTACCGGAGGGGCCTTTCTTCTTCTGCGGGATGGTGACGGGCACGATTTCGCGCGCCAGGTGGCCGGCCTTGATGGCGGCCACGGCGTTGAGCTGGCTGCGCAGGGCCATCTGGTCTTGCGCCTCGCGCTCGATCTGGAAGTCCACCGCCACGTTTTCGGCGGTTTCGGGCATGGAGTCCACGCCGTACTTTTCCTTCATCAGCTTGTTGATGAAGCGCCAGCCGATGGTGGTGTCATACACCGCATTGTTGCGGCTGAAGGCGGTTTCGGCCTTGGGCATGACGAAGGGGGCACGGCTCATGCTTTCCACACCACCGGCAATCATCAGGCCGGCTTCGCCGGACTTGATGGCGCGCGCGGCGCTGCCCACGGCGTCCAGGCCGGAGCCGCACAGGCGGTTGATGGTGGCGCCGGGCACTTCAACGGGCAGGCCCGCGAGCAGGCTGCTCATGTGGGCCACGTTGCGGTTGTCTTCGCCAGCCTGGTTGGCGCAGCCATAGAGCACATCGGTCACGGCGGCCCAGTCCACACCGGGGTTGCGCTCCATCAGGGCTTTGATGGGCACCGCGCCCAGGTCGTCAGCGCGCACGCTGGAGAGGGCGCCGCCGTAGCGGCCGAAGGGGGTGCGGATGGCGTCGCAGATGTAGGCTTGGGATTGGCTCATGAAAGATGTCTCCTTGTTAGCGGCTCAGGGTTCAGTCAGGCTGCGGGGCGGATGGGCAGGCCCACCAGCTGTTCCAGCTCGGGCAGGGTCAGGCCGGGCACCAGGTCGATGAGCTGCAGCCCGGTGGGCGTGCAGGCCAGCGTGCACAGGTCGGTATAGATGCGCTTGACGCAGCCCACGCCAGTCAGTGGGTAAGTGCACTGCTGCACCACCTTGCTGGCGCCTTGCTTGGTCAGCAAATCCATCATCACCCAGGTCTGCTTGGCACCAATGGCCAGGTCCATCGCACCGCCCACGGCGGGAATGGCGCCGGGCTCGCCCGTGCTCCAGTTGGCCAGGTCGCCCGTGGCCGACACCTGGAAGGCGCCCAGCACACAAATATCCAGATGGCCGCCGCGCATCATGGCGAAGCTGTCGGCGTGGTGGAAATACGCGCCACCGGGCAGCAGCGTCACGGGCTGCTTGCCAGCGTTGATCAGGTCGTAGTCTTCATTGCCTGCAGCCGGTGCGGGGCCCATGCCCAGAATGCCGTTCTCGCTTTGCAGGATGACTTCGCGCCCCGCAGGGATGTGGTTGGCCACCAGGGTGGGCTGGCCGATGCCCAGGTTCACGTAGGCACCGTCGTGGATGTCCTGAGCCACGCGGCGGGCCAGTTCGTCTTTGCTTCGTTTTTGATAGCTGCTCACGCTTGTTCCTTCTGCGCTAAGGGCGCTTTTTATGCAGACTTCTTGAAACCACCGGCCTGGGTGGCGGTGCGCTCGATCTTCACCACATGGCTCACGTAGATGCCGGGGGTGACGATGGCTTCGGGGTCGAGTGCGCCCAGTTCCACCACGTCGTGCACGGTGGCGATGGTGGTCTTGGCAGCGGTGGCCATCACGGGGCCAAAGTTGCGGGCCGACATGCGATAGGTGAGGTTGCCCCAGCGGTCGCCTTTCTCGGCCTTGATGAGGGCCACGTCGCCGTAGATGGGGTACTCCAGCACGTACTGCTTGCCGTTGATTTCGCGGGTTTCCTTGGGCGAGCCGTCGGCGTTGAGCGCCAGTTCGGTGCCGTAACCCGTGGGGCAGAAGAAGGCGCCAATGCCCGCACCGGCAGCGCGCAGGCGCTCGGCCAGGTTGCCCTGGGGCACCAGTTCCAGCTCGACCTTGCCGCTGCGGTACAGCTCGTCAAACACGTAGCTGTCCACCTGGCGTGGAAAGCTGCAGATGATCTTGCGCACCTGCCCGGCCTTGAGCAGCGCGGCCAGGCCGTGGTCGGCATTGCCAGCGTTGTTGTTCACCACCGTCAGGTCGCGCGCGCCCTGCGCAATCAGCGCGTCAATCAGTTCGCCAGGAATACCCGCGGTACCAAAGCCCCCGATGAGCACCGTGGCGCCATCGCGCACACCGGCCATCGCCTGGGCCGCCGAGTCAGCTATCTTGTTGATCATGAAACTGTGTCCCCACAAAAAAGAACTTCAGGAATGGGCCAAAACACGAACCCGAAGCCGCACCCGGCAAAGCCCGAGATTTGTTCGTATAGCGAACTTTTGTTCGTATAATGAATTATAAAGAAGTCCCAATGACGACGCCTGAAAACCACGAAGCCCCCTCGGGCGTGCCCGCTCCTGCCTCCACCCCCAAGCCGGGCGACAGCTATGTGCAGTCGTTCGCGCGTGGGCTGGAAGTGATCCGCTCCTTCAGCGCCAGCGCACCGCAGCAAACCTTGAGCGAGGTGGCCGCGCACACTGGCCTGACCCGCGCCGGGGCGCGCCGCATCCTGCTCACGCTGCAAACGCTGGGTTATGTGGAAAGTGACGGCAAGCTCTTTCGCCTCACGCCGCGCATCCTCGACCTGGGCTTTGCCTACCTGTCATCGCTGCCGCTGTGGAACCTGGCCGAGCCGCTGATGGAAGACCTGGTGGAAGAAGTGCGCGAATCGTCTTCGGCCGCCGTGCTCGATGGCCTGGACATCGTCTACGTGCTGCGCGTGCCCACCCACAAGATCATGCGCACCAGCCTGGGCGTGGGCTCGCGCCTGCCTGCAGCCTGGACTTCAATGGGCCGCGTGCTGCTGGCCAGCCTGCCCGACGACGAACTGCAAAGCCGCCTGGCCACACTGCCCCTGCAGCGCCACACCGCCCACACCGCCACCGACCTGCCCACCCTGCTGGAACGCATTCGCCAGGCGCGCACGCAGGGCTGGTGCCTGGTGAACCAGGAGCTGGAAGAAGGCCTCATCTCCATCGCCGCACCGCTCACCAACCGCCTGGGGCAAACCGTGGCCGCCCTCAACATCAGCGGCCAGGCCAACCGCACCAGCGCCGAGCTGATGCAGCAAACCCTGCTGCCCCCGCTGCTGCGCGCGGCGCAAACCATCTCGCGGCTGATGGGCGCACCGCGCCGCTGAACCAGCGCCATCCAAGCCCCCGGCCCCGCCAGGGCTGGGCGTGCGTGCTACCCTCCCGCCCCATGTTCAACCCTACCCAAGCCGATGTGCGCCGCTTTCTGTGCGGCGTGCACGCCAAAGCCCAAAGCGGCGCGCCCATGGAAGCCATCGAAACGCTGGCCAGCCTGTGGATTGCCGAGCACCCCGAATACCACGCCGACCTGGCGGACGTAGATGCCGCCATCGCCCGCAACTACGACGAAACGCCCGCGCAGACCAACCCCTTCCTGCACCTGTCAATGCACCTGTCGATCAGCGAGCAATGCAGCATTGACCAGCCGCGCGGCATCCGCCAGGCGGTCGAATTGCTTGCCAAACGGCTCGATTCGCTGCACGACGCCCACCACGCCGCCATGGAATGCCTGGGCGAGATGCTGTGGGAAAGCCAGCGCTCCGGCCGCCCGCCCGACGGCAATGCCTACATCGCCGCCGTGCAGCGCCGCGCTACGCGGGACTGATTTCGCGCAGCGCATCGTGCCATGAATTCGCGCTATGAATAAATGAGCACCTTGCGCTTATTACAAAAGCGCTAGCGGCATATTTGGCTTAAATACTGACACCACTGCACAGGCTGCAACTGCGCCACACAAGCATGCAGCCCACTCGGGAGTCGTGCTTTCCCGACAATGGCCCCATTGACCTGGAGGCCCCATGCAAAGCACCCACCCCACCCCATCGTCTTCACCTGCCTCGCCCACAGCGCTGCCCATCTCCGTGGCCTGGCTGGGCTATTGCGGGCTACTGCCGTTCGTTGCGCTGGCGGGCATCGGGTGGTGGGCACCGGGCACACCGCTGTGGGGCACGGCGCTGCTGGCCTACGGCGCGGTCATTCTGAGTTTTGTGGGCGCGCTGCACTGGGGCTTTGCCATGGCGCTGGGCGGGTTGAGCGACCGCGAACGCACGCACCGCTTTGTGTGGAGCGTGGTGCCATCGCTGCTGGCCTGGCCTGCCGTGCTGCTGCCCATGGCAGGCGGGGCGGCCTTGCTCATCGTGGGGTTTGCGGCGCACCTGGTGCAAGACCTGCGCCTGGCATCCCGCGCGGCACTGCCCGCCTGGTACCTGCCGCTGCGCTGGCGCCTCACCGTCACCGCCTGCGTTTGCCTAGCCCTGGGCGCGGTGGCAGCCCATGGATGAACGCCCAGACCCACAGCCCGCCGCTGCCCCGCCCAGCGCCACAGCATCCGTGCCCAGCGGCCGCTGGAGTCGCATGGCGCGCATGGGCACCCTGGCCACCGGGCTGGCCGGCGGCATGCTGGCTGAAGGCGCGCGCCAATGGGCGCAAGGCAAGCGCCCCAGCGCCCGCGACCTGCTGCTCACCCCTGCCAACGCCCGCCGCGTAGCCGACCAGCTTGCACAGTTGCGCGGCGCGGCCATGAAAGTGGGGCAACTGCTGTCAATGGATGCGGGCGAGTTGCTGCCGCCCGAGCTGGGCGAGATCCTGGCGCGCCTGCGCTCGGACGCCAAACCCATGCCCATTGGGCAGATGGACGATGTGCTGACGGCCGCCTGGGGCGCGGGCTGGGATGCACGCTTTGCGCAGTTCGGCTTCACCCCCATCGCCGCGGCCTCCATCGGCCAGGTGCACCGCGCCACCACCAAAGACGGGCGGCCACTGGCCATCAAGGTGCAGTACCCCGGCATACGCCAGAGCATTGCCAGCGACGTGGACAACGTGGGCACGCTGCTGCGCGTGTCGGGCCTGCTGCCCGCCCACCTGGATGTGGCGCCGCTCTTGGCCGAGGCCAAGAGGCAGCTGCACGAAGAAGCCGACTATCTGCGCGAAGCCCGCTGCCAGGAGCAGTTTGCAGCCCTGCTGGCCGGTACGCCAAACCTGCGCATTCCCGCCGTGCACGGCGACTGGACCACCGAGAACGTGCTGGCCATGGACTACGTGGAATGCGTGCCCATCGAATCCCTGCAACGCGCGCCCCAGGCGCAGCGCGATGAAGTAGCCAGCACCCTGATGGGCCTGTTGTTCCGGGAGCTGTTCGAATTCCGCCTGGTGCAGACCGACCCCAACTTCGCCAACTACCGCTACGACAAGGCCAGCGGCCGCACGGTGCTGCTCGACTTTGGCGCCACCCGCGCCTACGGCAGTGAAGTGGTGGAAGCCTACCGGCGGCTCATGCGCGCTGCCATGCACGGCCACCGCGAGGGCATGGACGAAGCGGCCCAGGCCATTGGCTACTTCGGCCACCACATCCAGCCACACCAGCGCAACGCGGTGATTGATCTGTTCGCGCTGGCCTGCGAGCCCCTGCGCCATGCCGATGGCTACGACTTTGGCACCAGCGACCTGGCCCAGCGCATCCGCACGGCGGGCATGGCGCTGAGCACCGAAAAAGACTTCTGGCACACCCCACCAGCCGATGCGCTGTTCTTGCACCGCAAGCTGGGCGGGCTGTACCTGCTGGCCGCCAGGCTCAAGGCCCAGGTACCGGTGCAGGCGCTGGCACGGCCGTATCTGGAGCAAGGCTGAGCCGCGACATCAGCGTTTCGCCTCCAACCACCAACCTGCCAGACAACAAAAAGCCCGCCGAAGCGGGCTTCTTGGTGAACCGAAGAATGGCTCAGCGAAAGCGCGACTGGGGCACCACCTGCAGATCACCTTCCACAGAAGCCAGGTAGTTGGCCAGGGCCTTGAGTTCGGCGTTCGAGAACTGCTTGGCAATGCCGCCCATGATGGCGTTGTTGCGGCCCACGTTGGCGTTGCGTGCGTCAGCCTTGTAGGACTTCAGCGCTACAAAGAGGTAGTCGGCGTGCTGACCAGCGATCTTGGGATAAGAAGGATCGATGGGCTTGGCGAAGTTGTCGCCGTGGCAGGACACGCAAGCGCCCTTCTTCAGCAGCTCAGCCACTTGCACGCTGGGTTCGCGGCCGGGCTTGGCGGGCAGCTCGGTGCCCTTCTTGCCGTGTTGTTCGTAGTAGGCCGACACGTCAGCGATGTCTTGTTCAGACAGCGAATCGGCAATGCCGCGCATGGTGGGGTGCTTGCGGTCGCCCTTCTTGTAGGCATCAAGTGCCGAGGCGATGTACTTGCCGCTCTGGCCCGAAATCATGGGCACCTTGTGCACTTCAGGGAAGCTGGATTGGTAGCCCGGAATGCCGTGGCAGCCAATGCACATGGCGATTTTCTTTTCGCCGGCCTTCACGTCTCCCTTGGCTTCCTGGGCGTGAGAAAAAGCGGTCACAGAAGCGACAGCCAAGGCAAATATCGTGGTCAACGTCTTGTTCATTTTGCGCGCACAATCTCGTGGAGGTTCAGCTTCAGCTCTGGGCCCAGATCAGCGGCTGATTATAGCCAGCGCTTGTCAAGCCCATTCATCAACGATTCGGTGATTTCCCTTATGAAATTTCGCGGTTCCCAGAATTACGTCGCTACCCAAGATTTGATGTTGGCGGTGAATGCAGCCATCACCCTGCAGCGGCCGCTGCTCATCAAGGGCGAACCCGGCACCGGCAAGACCATGCTGGCCGAAGAAGTGGCCCAGGCGTTGGGCATGCCGCTGTTGCAGTGGCACATCAAGTCCACCACCAAGGCGCAGCAGGGCCTGTATGAATATGACGCCGTGAGCCGCCTGCGCGACAGCCAGTTGAACGATGGCGACAGCGCCGAGCGGGTCAAGGACATCCGCAACTACATCGTGCAGGGCGTGCTGTGGCAGGCCTTCACCGCCGACCAGCCCGTGGCGCTGCTGATCGACGAGATTGACAAGGCCGACATTGAATTCCCGAACGACCTGCTGCGCGAAATCGACCGCATGGAGTTTTACTGCTACGAAACGCGCGAACTCATCCGTGCTAAGCACCGGCCGCTGGTGTTCATCACCTCCAACAACGAAAAAGAGCTGCCCGACGCGTTCTTGCGCCGCTGCTTCTTCCACTTCATCAAGTTCCCTGAAGCCGACACGATGCGCCAGATCGTGAACGTGCACTTCCCCACGCTCAAGAGCGAACTGCTCACCGTGGCGATGAAGACGTTCTACGACGTGCGCAACCTGCCGGGCCTGAAGAAGAAGCCTTCCACCAGCGAGCTGATCGACTGGCTCAAGCTGCTGGTGGCTGAAGACATTCCGCTCGAAGCCCTGCAAAGCGCCGACAACAAGGTGGCAGTGCCGCCGCTGGTGGGCGCGCTGCTCAAGAACGAGCAGGACGTGAGCCTGTTCGAAAAGCTGGTCTTCATGAACCAGAGGAACCGCTAAGTGAGCGACAACACCACCGGAAAACTGCTGGCCAACGGCGTGGCCGATGCCGTTGGCTTTGTGGGCGGGGCACTGCTGGGCTTTTGGGCCGGCCAGTGGCTGGGCGTGGACATTTTTGCGCCCGGCTACGGCACCGGCAGCCTGATTGGCATTGCCCTCGTGGGCCTGGGCGGCGGCCTGGGCCTGCACGCAGCGCGGCGCTGGCAAACGCGCCGCCAAGACAAAGCCGCAGCCAAGGAGTAGCGCAATGGCTTTTGTGGAACCCGTGACCCTGCGCGAGCGCGGCGTGCGCCTGGAACCGCTGGACGCATCGCACGAGGCGGGCCTGCGCGCGGCCGCCGCCGATGGCGAGCTGTGGAAGCTGCGCATCACCTCGGTGCCCGAGCCCGAAAACACTGCCAAATACATCGACGATGCCCTGCGCATGCGCGCCGACGGCAACCGCTTTGCCTTTGCCGTGGTGGACGACACCACCGGCACGGTGCTGGGCACCACCAGCTACCACGACATCCTGCCCACCGTGAAGCGTGTGGAAATTGGCTACACCTGGTATGCCAAGAGCGTGCAGCGCACCCATGTGAACACCACTGCCAAGCTCTTGATGATGGGCCACGCCTTCGACACCCTGGGCTGCCATGTGGTGGGCTGGCGCACCGACAACTTCAACTTCGCATCGCAGCGCGCCATCGAGCGGCTGGGGGCCAAGAAAGACGGCGTGATTCGTGGCCACGCGCTGCGCCGCGACGGCACCATCCGCGACACGGTGATGTACAGCATGCGCGCGGGCGAATGGCCCGAGGCCAAAGCACAATTGCTATACCTTTTAGAGCGGCACGCGCTTGCCTAGCAAGCGCTGGAGGGCAAAATCATGTTGATTGACTTTTTCTACACCCTGCGCGCGGCCAAGCTGCCCGTGTCTGTGAAGGAATACCTCACCCTGCTCGAAGCCCTGCAAGCCGGTGTGGTGGGCCCCAAGTCAGACGACGCCTGGGCGCTGGACGATTTCTACAACCTCTCGCGCCTGACCTTGGTGAAGGACGAGAAGCACTACGACAAGTTTGACCGCGCCTTTGGTGCGTACTTCAAAGGCGTCGAATTGGTGGCCGACTTCACCAAGGAGATCCCCGCCGACTGGCTGCGCAAGATTCTGGAAAACGAACTCACGCCCGAGCAGAAGGCCGCCATCGAGAAGATGGGCTGGGACGAGTTGATGGAGACGCTGAAAAAGCGCCTCGAAGAACAGAAAGAGCGCCACGAAGGCGGCAACAAGTGGATTGGCACCGGCGGCACCAGCCCGTTTGGCCACGGCGGCTACAACCCGCAAGGCGTGCGCATTGGCGGCGCGGGCAAGAACAAGAGCGCCGTGAAGGTGTGGGAACAGCGCGCCTACCGCGACTACGACGACACGCAAGAGCTGGGCACGCGCAACATCAAGGTGGCGCTGCGCCGCCTGCGCAAGTTTGCGCGCGAAGGGCATGAACTGGAGCTGGACCTGCCCGACACCATCCGCAGCACGGCGGCCAACGCGGGCTACCTCGACATCAAGATGGTGCCCGAGCGCCACAACAACGTGAAGGTGCTGCTGCTGATGGACGTGGGCGGCACGATGGACGAGCACATCCAGCGGGTGGAGGAACTCTTCAGCGCCGTGAAGACGGAGTTCAAGCACTTGGAGTTCTACTACTTCCACAACTGTGTGTACGACTTCATGTGGAAGAACAACCGCCGCCGCTTTGCCGAGAAGTTTCCAACCTGGGACATCATCCGCAAGTACAACAAAGACTACAAACTGATCTTTGTGGGCGATGCGACCATGAGCCCGTACGAGATTCTGCAGCCCGGTGGCAGCGTGGAATACAACAACGAGGAGCCGGGGGCAGAGTGGATTCAGCGCCTCACCCACGCATTCCCGAAGTTTGCGTGGATCAACCCCGAGCCCCAGGGCGTGTGGCAATACCGCCAGAGCATCAGCATCATCCAGCAGCTCATCGGCAACCGCATGTTCCCGCTGTCACTCAAGGGGCTGGAAGACACCATGCGCCTGCTGTCGAAGTAGCGCTGCGCCAGCGCGTGCTGCCACGGCCGCGCGGCCGAAGCTGTCCTACACCGGGCGCCTGTTTTTGCAGGCATAGTGCGGGCCAGTTGCCGCCATACTTGCGCATTGCTGCGGCATTGCCACCGTTTCATGATTTCTTCTTCGTCCGTTTCTGCTTCTCGCGTGCATGTTCCGTGCAAGGCGCAGCCTCATCCAACGCCGACTCTGTGGTCGGCGTTGCTGCTTTGTGGAGCGATGGTTTTGCAGGGGTGCAGTGTGCTGTCGCCCCGGCCAGGGGCTGAACCAGCCGCTGCGGTCACCACCGAAGACCAGCCCGCCTTCAGCCTGGAAGTGAAGGCCCCCGACTCGGTGCGCGACACCCTGGAGCGCCACCTGGAACTGCAGCGCTTTCGCCTGTTGCCCGATCTGCAAAACGAAGAACTGCGCCGCCTGTTGCACGCCGCCGACGCCAACGCCCGCGAACTGCTGGGCACGCTGGGGTACTTCGCGCCCACCATTGCGATTGAGCTGCGCGAAGCCGCAGCGCCACAGCCGCCGTACGCCGTCACCATCACCGTGGAGCCCGGCCCGCAGACGCGCGTCACGCAGGCCGACATCCGCATGACCGAAGGGGCTGAAACCGAGCCCGGTGCCCGCGTGCGCCAATTGCAACGGGTTGAAAGCAACTGGGCGCTGCCCGCAGGCAGCCCCTTCACGCAAGGCGCCTGGTCAGGCGCGAAAAGCAGCGGTCTGCGCCAACTGCAAGTGCGCCGCTACCCCACTGCCAGCATTGCCAGCAGCCGCGCCGAGGTGAATGCCGACACCCACGAAGCCAAGCTGGCCGTAACCTACGACCCCGGCCCGCCCTACCGCTTTGGCCCGCTGCAAGTGCGCGGCAGCCAGCGCTACGACCCCGATGGCGCGCGCCGCCTGGCCCGCCTGCCCACTGGCAGCGTGTATGACGAAGCAGAAATGCTCGATGCACAGCAACGCCTGGCCAACAGCGGCTACTACGACGCGGTGTTCCTCACGCTGGACACCGAGAGCCCCGACCCGCAGGCAGCTCCCGTGATTGCCCAGGTGCGCGAAGCCAAGCTGCAAAAGCTGGTGTTTGGTGCTGGCCTGTCTACCGACAGCGGGCCGCGCCTGTCGGTGGACCACAGCCACAACCAGTGGCCCACGCACGGCTGGCGCGCGGTGAACAAACTGTCGCTCGACAAGAATGCACAGCAACTGGGCACGGGCTGGACCGCCCTGCCCAACGACAACGGCTGGCGCTGGTTCACATCGGCCCTAGCACAGCGCCAGCAGACGGGCGACTACGACGTCAACAGCGTGGAGGTGCTGGGCGGGCGCAGCAAAAGCACCAAGAACATCGACCGCACCTACTTTCTGCGCTACGACGCCACCCGCCCCCAGGGGCTGAACGCCCCCGCCGACAGCGCTGCGCTGAGCGCCAACTATGGCTGGACGGGACGCTATTTCAACAGCAACACGGCACCCACCCGCGGCTGGGGCATTGCCGTGGAACTGGGCGCTGGCATGACCTTGCGGCCCGAACGCAACCCGTTCACGCGCACCCTGGTGCGCTGGCAGTCGTTCTTCCCCGCAGGGCGGGTGGAGGCAGACGACGGCGTGGCCCGCGCCGCGCGCATTTCGGTGCGCACGGAGGTGGGCGCCGTGCTGGCGCGTGACAGCGCAGAAATCCCGGTCACACAACTGTTCCTGACCGGTGGGGACACCACCGTGCGGGGCTACAGCTACCGCAGCATCGGTGCGCGCACGCAAAACAACCAGCTCTACGGTGGCCGCTACATGGGCGTGGCCAGCGTGGAATGGCAACGCCCCATCACCTACCGCGGCAACATGACCGATTGGGAAAACACCCTGTTTGTGGATGCAGGGGCCGTGGCCGACCGCGCCGGAGACCTGGACCCGCGCGTAGGCGTGGGCACCGGCGTGCGTTGGCGCAGCCCCGTGGGGCCGCTGCAGGCCGACCTGGCCTGGGGCGTGCAATCCAAACAACTGCGGCTGCACTTGCGCCTGGGGTTCACTTTCTGATGCCAACGTTCAACGAGCCCACTGGTCCGGGTAGCCCGCCCAGCCCCACCGAGCCTGCCCGCACCGCTGCACCGCCACCGCGCCGCCGCAGTGCGCTGCGTTGGCTGGGGTGGGCGGTTGCCGCACTGCTCTTGGCCATTGCGCTCGCAGGCGCAGGGCTGTGGTGGTGGGGTGGCCAGGCCACTTCACTGGCCACGGTGCTGCAGAGGGTAGCGCAGTGGCTGCCCGCCGGGCAAAGCTTGCAAAGCCGCGATGTGACAGGGTCGCTGCGCAGCGGCGGGCGCATTGGCTGGCTGCGCTGGAGCAGCCCAAGCCTGGTGGTAGACGTGACCGACGCCCAGGTGGGCTGGCAACTGCCACTGCTGCTGCAGCGCCGGCTGGAGCTGCGCGACATCCGCGCGGCCCGCATCCAAATCACCCCCCTGGAACATGACCAGCCCGCCGCCCCACCCCAGCCGCTGCAAGAACTGGTGCTGCCGCTGACGGTGGAGCTGGGCTTCCAGGTAGACCAATTGCAGTGGGGCGACAACCCGGCCTTGCAAGCCCAGGGGCTGGCGGGCACCTACCGCTTTGACGGGCAGGACCACCGGCTGACCATCAGCAACCTGGCGCTGGCACAAGGCCGCTACACCGCCAGCGCCGTGCTGCAAGCCCGCGCCCCCATGGCCCTGCAGGCCACGGTGGACGGTACCGTCACCACGCCCCTACCGGGCCGCACGGAGGCATTCACCGCTGCTGCACAGGTGCGTGCCGATGGCACCCTGGCCACCGAGGCTGCGCGGCTGAACCTGGAAGCCAACCTGCAGCCAGAGGGCGCCACGCCAGCCCCAGGCACCGCCCCCAAAGCGCGCGTCCTGGCCGTCACCCCGGCAGCCATGCGCGCCACGGCCCAGGCCACCGTGCGGCCCTGGGCCCCACAGCCGCTGGAGCAAGCGCGTGCCACTCTGCAAGCCGTGAACCTGGCGGCCCTGTGGCCCCAGGCGCCCACCACCGATCTGCACGGCACGCTGACGGCAGGGCCCGATGCCGCGGCGGATGCCAGCAGCACCACCCAAGCCCCGGCCCAGGCGGGCGCCTGGAACCTGACCGCAGACCTCACCAACCGCGCGCCCGGCCCCTGGGATACCCAACGCCTGCCGCTGGCAGGGCTGCAGGCCCAGGCCCGCTACGCAGCGGGCGGCTGGACGGTGAACCAGGCCACGGCCACCGTGGGCCAAGCGCCCCGCACGGGCAGTCTGGACCTGCAAGGCAGCTTTGCGCCCGCCAGCGGGGCCTTGCAAGGCTCGATCCGCCTGCGCAACCTGTCGCCCGCCGCCCTGCACTCTGCGCTGGCGGCGTCGCCCCTGTCGGGCAGCGTGCAGGCCCAAATGCCGTCGCAGGCCAGCCCACTGACCAGCACAGTGGTGCGCTTGACGGCAGACATTCGATCAGCAGCGCGCACTGGCACCGCACCGGCGAGTGCGACAGACCTGCGCATTGACGCCTTCACCGCCCAGGGCCAATGGAACCCCGATGACAACGGGGGCACGGTGCACATCGAACAGCTGGCGCTGGATGCGTTGCGCGCCCGGTTGCAGGCAACGGATCTGCGCATCAGCCGTGGCGCGCCACCCGGTGCGACACCTGCCGCCAGCAATCCAGCCGTAGCCGTCTCAGGCCAGGGGCTGGTGCAGCTCACCCTTCCCGGCTCGCAAGTACGCGTGCAGGGCAATATCGCCCCCCGCACTGGCCAGGGCGAAGGCAGCTGGAGCCTGACCGATGCCGACCAAACCCTGCGCTGGCTAGGCCGCTTGCCCTGGCTGGGCAAAGAGCTGCAAGGCACGCTGCGCACCGCCTCGGCCAAAGGCCAGGCACAGCTGCAACTGCAATGGAAGGGCGGCTGGGGCACGCTGCAGCAGCAACTGCACACGGCAGCCCAGGGCCTACCCCCCAGTGCTGACGCCAAAGCTACGCCCTTTCAGCTGCAGACCTCACTGACCAGCCCGCAATTGGACCTGGTGCTCCCCCCCCAGGCCAGCGGCACCGCAGACGCCACCAACGTGGCGACATTGTTGCAACTGCGCGCCCTGAAAGCGGAGCTGAACGGGCAACTGACGCAAGCCACGCTGCGCCTGGAAGGCGAAGCACGCACAGGCACCCAACGCCTGTCGCTGCAGGCCCAAGCCACCGGCGGGCTCAGCGGCGCTGGGCAATGGCAGGCCCAGTGGAGCCAACTGCGCGCACAGTGGCAAGACACGCGCCGCCCTGGGGTGTGGACGGCTCAACTCACGCAGCCCTGGGCCATGTCGCTGCGCACCGGGGCCAGCCCTGCCACCGCCGTGGCGCCGCCTGGGCGCGCCTCATCTGCAACAAGCGTTTCCCCCACCGGCAAACCCCAGGGGCTCACCCTGCAAGCCAGCGCCGGGCAGGCGCAAATCACCGGGCCCGTGCCGGGCACCGTGGCGCTGCGCTGGCAGCCCGTGCGGCTGACCACGGTGGCGGGCGGCCTGCCACGCCTGCAAACACAAGGCACGCTGCAAGGCCTGCCCCTGGCCTGGGTGGATGCGTTCGGCATGGACGCCGCCCCCACGGCCGCACCCAGCACCGCCGTCCCCGGTGCCGCCTCCACATCGCCCACCGCGCCCACGCTGGCACCGCAACCCCTGCTGGCCCGCCTGGGGCTGGCCACCGATCTGCTGCTGGAAGGCCAGTGGAACGTGGACACCACCGAATCCCTGCGCGCCACGGCCAGCCTGCGCCGCACCCAGGGCGACTTGCGCATCTTGAGTGCAGAGCCACCAGCAGAGACCACCAGCGTCAGCACCGGCCAGGGACTGGGGCCGGGCAGCGTGACCACCATCACGCCAGCATCCACCGCTGCCACCAGCCGGGGCACCCCGGCCGGTGTGCGGCAGGCAGAGCTGAGCGTGCAGCTGGACGCAGACAGCCTGAACGCCCGCCTGCAGTGGGCCAGTGCACGCGCTGGCGAGATTGACGCCACCGCCAGCACCCGCCTGCAGTGGGACGAAGGCGCTGCCCCCTGGCCTGCAGACGCACCGCTGGCTGGCAGCGTGCGCGCCCGTCTGCCCGACGTGGGTGTGTGGTCTGCCCTGGCACCCCCCGGCTGGCGCGTGCGCGGCACGCTGGATGCCAACGCCACCCTGTCGGGCACGCGCAATGCCCCCCGCTGGTCTGGCACGCTGGCGGCCGATGAGCTGGCCGTGCGCTCGCTCATCGATGGCGTGGACCTGCAAGGCGGCCGCCTGCGGGCCAGCCTGCGCGGCAACCAGCTGGATCTGACCGAATTCCAGCTGCAAGGCGGGCGCGGCAGCAAGGCCCGCATTGCCGGGCAAAGCGGCAACCGCACCCAGGCCCCCACCGACCGGGGCAGCCTCTCGGCCACGGGCCGCCTGACCTGGAGCGATGCCGACACCACCAGCGGCACCCCACCGCGCATTGCCATGGACCTGCAAGCCCAGGCCCAGGCGCTGCAGGTGCTGGTGCGGGCCGACCGGCAGGTGAGCGTGTCGGGCAACCTGCGGGCGCAGCTGCAAGAAGGCCAGTTCAGCCTGACCGGCAAACTCACCACCGACCGCGCCACCATCATCCTGCCCGACGAAACCGCCCCCACGCTGGACTCTGACGTGGTCATCCGCTCTGCCGCGCGCGACCGCGAAGCCCAGGCCCGCGCCCAGGCCGCCGCCCAAGCCCACCAAAAGGCCGAGCAAGCGCCCCAGCTGGTGCCCGCCAAGCCAGCGGTCATCGCCATCACGCTGAACCTGGGCAACGACTTTGCCCTGCAGGGCCGGGGCATCACCACCCGGCTCACGGGCGAGGTGGATGTGCGCAGCGCCGCCACCGCAGGCGCCCCACCCCGCGTGACGGGCGAGGTGCGCACCGACGAGGGACGCTACCGCGCCTGGGGCCAGGTGCTGGACGTGGAGACCGGGTTGATCCGCTTCAACGGGCCGTACAACAACCCCTCGCTCGACATCCTGGCGCTGCGCCCCAACATCAGCGTGCGGGCGGGGGTGCAGGTCAGCGGCTCAGCCCTGGCGCCGCGCGTGCGCCTGTATTCAGACCCCGAACTGCCTGACGCTGAAAAACTCGCCTGGGTGGTGCTGGGCCGCGATGCCACCGCCGGCGGTGCCGAGGCCGCCGTGCTGCAACAAGCCGCCCTGGTCCTGCTGGGCCGCCGCGGGCAATCGCCCACCGGCAACCTCGCCAGCCGCGTGGGTCTGGACGAAATCGGCTTCAAAGGCGCGGCCCCCGGCGAAGACGCCAACACCGCCGCCCTCACCTTCGGCAAGCGCATTTCCAAAGACCTGTACCTGACGTACGAACGCACGCTGTCGGGCACCCTGGGCGCGCTGTACATCTTCTACGACCTCTCGCGCAACCTCACCCTGCGGGGCCAGGCGGGCAGCAACAGCGCGGTGGATCTGATCTACACGATGAAGTACGACTGAGAACCTGTTCCAAGCCCCGCCCCCCCGCCCGCAGCCTCTACAATCCCGCCCTGTCTCCTCGTAGTTCAATGGATAGAACGAGTGCCTCCTAAGCGCTAGATACAGGTTCGATTCCTGTCGGGGGGACCAATAAGGCCTTGATTTATAAGGACTTTGCAAAAAACCGGGACAAGACCGGGACAAAACAGGCCTTCAAGCGGCCAAAAGTAGGCGCCCGTGGCCACCTTCGGGCCACGGTTTCGCTGGCGCGCCTGATGTGTTGTAAAAAGCCGTCATTTTTCGTAATTCGGGAAGCGCCAAAAACCGGCCGCGAGGCCGCACCAGGCCTAGCGATGCCCAGGGCCGACGGTGCCGTCAAAACAGGCCCATTTAGACCGGGGGCGAGGCGGGGTCTCGATTGCGCGCCGCGCCCTTGGGGCGGGAAGGCTGTGCGATAGCCCCTGCGGTGACGTGGCGAGCCTGTGCGGCTCTGGCGTGTGGGGTTGGTGACGTACTCAGGCCTGCGGCGCCCTATGGGCGAAAAAAAGCCACCGCATGGGTGGCCTTTTTGAAAAGTCACTGAAAAGCGTGCTTTTCAGGGGTGTTTTGCATGGTGTGCGGATGGAGACTGTACCCATGACCAAGACAACTCAAATTTTTGCGGGCGGAGAGGCTTTTGACCAACTGGAAGCAACGGCTGAAGAACTGGAAGCCACGGCAGCGGGGGTAGAGCTCCTTTCTTCTCTACTGCTCGAAGGGCAAAGGGCGGGAGTAGACCCATCGGTGGCCAAGTCAATAAGTGGACTGTTGCGCCCAATTCGAGCCGAAATGATCAAGCATGCAAAAGCCATTCGATCTGTGCTGCCTGCCGAATAACCTGTAATTCACTCCAAGCGCTTAACCAGCAAGCGCAAGCAGCTATTTATTTTGTAGCGCCATCCTCCCCGCCTTCGATGACATAGGGGACAAAGCGCACCAGTTCTTCCCCGAACCAATCGTTCAAGGCCTTGAAGCGCGCCTGCAGCGGCTCCAGCTCATTGCGCGCGAACACTTCGGCCGCCGGTTTAACGGCACCGAAGCCGCCGGTATTGCCTGGCACGATGCCCATCAGCTGGGGCGGAACCCGGTGGGCCGCCAGCACATCGTCCCGGCTCACGTTTTTGATGCTGGTGAAGTCGTCCTTTGCGGCCACTTCACTGATGGGCAACACCTGAATGCCGTCCTTCTTGCCGTTGGGCGAGTACATGAACAGGTTGCGAAAATTCCCGGGCCCCTTCGCGTTGCGCATGGCTTCGCGCAGCGCGTCCACATCGCCCTGGGCCTGGGCCGGGTCCGTCATATAGAGGATGAAGCCGGCGTGGCTCCCGTTGTTGTAATACTTGCGACGGAACAGGGTGGCCGATTCGTTCAGCCAGGCCGCCTGCAGCGTGGATAGGTATTCGGGCAACCCGTACACCTCCTGATTGATGTCCGGTTCAATCAGGTGAAACACGCTCCCCGGCTTGAATTCATGTTCCTTTCCGAAGCCCTGTACAAAGTAGTAGGTGTCCAGCGCCTGGCCCCTGCGCATGTACTTGGCCAGGCTGTGGCGCAAGCCCAGGTCACGGCCCAGCATGTTGGGTGTGCGCTCCAGATAGGCATTGCCGAACGTGAGAAAGTCCAGCGCCAATTTGCCGAAGGTGTCACGGCTCAAAAGCCGGTGGGGCACGAAGGTGGACGCCAGCACGTTGCGCTTGAAATACAGCGCGCTTGCGTGGTGCGTGGCCGCTCGAAACGACCGCGCCAGGCCTTCCCAGCTGATGGGTGGTTCGTACCACTTGCCATTCAGCCAGGCTTCGCAGTAATCCAGAATCTCGCGGCCGTCCAGCACCGGCACCGGGTCACCAAAGGTGAACGCCTGGGCGCCGGCCTGGGAGACATTGGACAAAGCCGAACCCGTGGCCGCAGCTGGTGCGGGCATGGTGTTGGAAAAGGCCGGCGCAGCTGCGCGGCGTGGTGTGCGCTTGGGCATCAGGAGAACTCCAGAACAGAGGTGGTGGCTTCGCTTGCGCCTTCCAGCGGCTCGAAGTCCATGGCGTGCATGCAGGCCCACGCCAAGTCGGCGTGGCCCGTTTCGTTGTTGCGGCCGGCGTCATAGGTGGCTTGGCGACCGCTGGTGGTAAGCACCTTTTTGATGGCCATGAAGGCCTGGGCAAGATCAACCGCGCCCGCGTCAAACTCCAGCCGGCCTTTGCTGATGACGCTTTTTGCTTTCAGCACCAGCCGGGTTTTCACGTCCACGCTGTACTGGTAGGCCCGCGCGGCCGGGAAAAACTGCTTCACCAGCTGGTACACGCCCTGGCCGATGCCGGTGGTGTCGATGCCGATGTGCTGTACGTTGTAGCGCTCCGTCACCTTCCTGATGGCTTCGGCCTGGGCCTCGAAGTCCAGCCCACGGAACTGGTGGCGCTCCAAAACGCGGAACTTCCCGCCAGGCTCTGCCGGCGGGGCCAGCACCACCAAGCCGGCGCTGTCGCCGGTGTGGCTGGGGTCATAGCCGACCCAAACCGGGCGCCAGCCGAACGGGCGCATGCCGAGCGGCTTCACATCGGCCCAGGCCTCCCAGCTGTCCACCATGCAGCGCTGCAGCTCTGCCAGCGGGAACACGCTGTAGCTGTCATCGAGAAACCCGCACATCAGCAGGTTCTCGAATTCCTCCGCGCTGTACTCCAGCCGCAGCTCGTCAATGTCGAACAGGTTGCAGCCGCCGCGCATGGCGTCAACGATGGTGACGATTTGCCGCCAAATCTTGTCTTCACCGGTGAAGCCGCCGGCCAGCCTGTCGTGCGAGAGGTCCAGCGTGATGCGCTCGTCCTTCGGCCGCTTCTTGTTGAAGCGGTCACCAGACCACAGCGCGAAGGCCTCGTGCTGGATGCTGGAGGGCGTGGAAAAGTAGGTTTTGCGCCAGTGCTTGTGCATGGCCATACCGCTGGCCACCTTGTTCAGCTCCGTAAATTTGCGCGTCCAGAAGCACTCGTCAAAATAGAAATTGCCGTGGTAGCCCTGGGCCGTCAGTGCATTGGTGCCTAGGAAATACAGCGTGGCGCCGTTGCTCAAAACGATGGGATCGCCCGACAGCTCCAAGTCGCAGGCCTCCTTTGCAAAGGCCACGATGTACTGTTTGAAAATGTGCGCCTGTGCCTTCGAGGCACTGAGAAAAATCTGATTGCGGCCCGTGGCGATGGCATCGGCCAGGGCTTCGCGGGCAAAGTACCAAGTGGCCCCAATCTGCCGCGACTTGAGAATGAAGCGCGTGCGCAGCTCACTATTGCGAAACCACACCTTCTGATAGTCGAACAGGGAATCACGGAACGCATCGAGCAACTTTTCGTGCTGTTCCTCCGTGAAGTGGTTGCGCTCGGGGCGGCGCTTGGGCTTGTCGTTGCGCGCCTTGATGGCCGGGTTCAGGTCCGATTCCTTGCCCGTTTCCCCGTACTTCTGCACACGGGCCAGGCGCTCAATCTGCCGGCCCAGCAGGTCAATTTCCTTGAAGTCGCCGCCGGTCTTGCCGTCCTTCATCACCAGCTGCACCAGCCGGGTTTCGAGCGCGGCTTCCACGCGCTGTGCTGGTTGCGCCTTGTCCCAGTCTTCGGCATCCTTCCAGCCCTGCACCGTGCTGCGCGGCTCACCGATGTATTCGGCAATGCTCGAAATGCGCCAGCCTTGCCAGTACAGATGCCGCGCCGCGCGGCGCTTGTCGGCGGCCAGGCCATCGGCAGGAACGGTGGAAAAGGGAAGCGCGGGCGCGAGCGTTGGGGAAGGCATGGGGCGAGTTTCGGCCCCTTGTCTGTGAACGAATACACGCTCCCTGGCCCTTTCAAATGTGCCTTTTGCGCACACAGGCGGCATTGATTGCTGGGCTCGCGCGACGGCGGGACGATGGCGGCTACTTCGACCACCACCGTTCAAGGAGCCGCACCCATGGCAACCAAATCCCGTTTTTTCCGTGTCGCCACCGAAGGCGCAACCACTGATGGCCGCGCCATCGAGAAGAAGTGGATTCAGCAGATGGCCAAGAACTTCGACCCCAAGAAGTACGGCGCCCGCATCTGGCTGGAGCACTACCGCGGCATCGCCCCCGATGGTCTGTTCAAAGCCTACGGCGACGTGCTGGCCCTCGAAGCCCGCGAGGTGGAAGGCGGCAAGCTGGCCCTGTTTGCGCAAATTGAACCGCTGCCCGAGCTGGTGGCCATGACCAAGGCAAAGCAAAAGATTTACACCAGCATCGAGGTGAACCCCAGCTTTGCCGACACCGGCGAGGCGTACATGACCGGCCTGGGCGTGACTGACAGCCCCGCCAGCCTTGGCACCGATGTGCTCACCTTCGCGGCGCAGAACCCAACGGCCAGCCCATTTGCCGGCCGCAAGGAAAACGCCGCCATCCTGTTCAGCGAAGCGGTAGAAGCCGAACTGCAGTTCGATGACAGCGACGACACCGACAACGCCGCCGGAAAGTTCTCCGAGGCGCTGAAAGGCCTGTTGGGCAAGTTCAAGAAAAAGGGCCAGACCGACGACGCGCGCTTTGAAGAAGTGCTGGCCGGCTTCGAGCAGTTCGCGCAGCTGGCAGAAACCCAGAGCGCAGCCCACGACGCCCTGGCAAAAGACCACGCCAAGCTGGCCAAAGACTTTGCAGCACTGCAGAGCAAGTACGACGAGCTGGTCAAGACCCTGGAAAACACGCCCAGCGGCAACCACACCCAGCGCCCGCCAGCTGGCGGCGGCAATGGCACCGCACTGACCGAGTTCTAAGCCCAAACGCCGACACCACCAGCCAGAAACCGCAACCCATCCAACTATCAGGAACACACAAATGCGCAACGAAACCCGCCTGGTATACAACGCCCTGCTCTCTCAAATCGCCCGACTCAACGGCGTGGCCGAAGTGGGCAAACAGTTCAACGTGGCTCCGACGATCCAGCAGCGCCTTGAATCCAAGATGCAAGAGTCCAGCGACTTCCTGGGCAAGATCAACATGACGCCCGTGGTGGAAGCCCAGGGCGCCAAGCTGGGCCTGGGTGTATCTGGCCCCGTAGCAAGCCGCACCAACACGGACAACGCAGACCGCCAAACGCGCGACGTGTCCACGCTGGACAACAAGGGCTACCAGTGCGTGCAAACCAACTTTGACACGCACCTGAAGTACCAAAAGCTGGACGCCTGGGCCAAGTTCCCCGACTTCCAGACCCGCGTGGCCCTGGCCATCCTGCGCCGCCAGGCCCTGGACCGCATCATGATCGGCTTCAACGGCACCAGCATTGCCGCCACCACCGACCTGGCCACCAACCCGCTGCTGCAGGACGTGAACAAGGGCTGGCTGCAGCACCTGCGCGAAGACGCACCCGAGAACGTGCTGGACGAGGGCGCAACCGCCGGAACCGTCAAGATCGGCGCCGCTGCAGGCTCTGACTACAAGAACCTCGACGCGGCCGTCTACGACGCCATCGGACTGCTGGCGCCCTGGTACCAGCACGATCCTGATTTGGTGGTCATCCTGGGCCGCGAGCTGCTGGCGGACAAGTATTTCCCCATGGTCAATGTGACCCAGGCGCCCAGCGAAACCCTGGCGGCCGATATCGTCATCAGCCAAAAGCGCGTGGGCGGCCTGCAGGCTGTCACCGTGCCCTACTTCCCAGCCAACGCCATGCTGGTGACGACATTCGACAACCTGTCGATCTACTGGCAAGAAGGCGCCCGCCGCCGCCGCGTGGATGAAAACCCCAAGCGCGACCGCGTGGAGAACTACGAAAGCTCGAACGACGCCTACGTGGTGGAAGACAACGACCGCGCAGCGCTGGTAGAAAACATCCAGCTGGTGGCCTGAGCCTGGAGCCCATCACCATGACCACACCGGCAAAGCGCCACAAGATGCGCGTGCTGGCCGAGCTGGCGGCCCTAGCCGCCGGCCCCGGCGACGAAGTGCGGGGCAGCGCCTACGAGCTGATGCTCGCGCAGCTGGCCGAGCACAAGCGCACCCTGAAAACCATCCAGAGCACCGAACGCAAGATCGAAGCCAAGCGCAAGATGCTGCCCGACTTCGAGGACTACGTGACCGGCGCGCTCGAAGGTGGCCAGGGCGCGCACGACATGGTGCTCACCACCGTGCTGGTGTGGCACCTCGACGCTGGCAACTGGGCGCGCGGGCTGGAGATTGCCGCCTATGCGCTCGCCCACGGCCTGGTGCTGCCCGACCAGTACAACCGCACCCTGCCCACGCTGCTGATTGACGAAACCGCCACCGCAGCAGCCAAGGGCCAGCTGGTGGGCGACGAGGCGCTGCGCGTGCTGGCCGAAGTGGACCAGCTCACCGCCGCGCACGACGCACCAGACCAAGCCCGCGCAAAGCTCTACAAGGCCATCGGCTACGCCCTGATCGGCAAGACCCCGACCAATGAGCCCGACTTCACCACGCTGGACGAAACCAAAGCCCGCCTGGCCATGGAGAAGCTGCAGCGCGCCCACGAACTGTTCGCGCAGGTGGGCGTGAAAAAAGACATGGAACGCCTGGAGCGCCGCATCAAAGCGGCCACCGGCACCGACTGAGCGTACCCCGCACCCCGGCGGCTCCGGGTGCCGCGACCAAGGGCGAAAGCCCATAGGCCAACGCACCCGGACCACCGCCGATCTATCAACTACGACTGAGCCACCCACGTGAGTTTCATCGCCACCGCCAACCCTCCGATTGCTGCAGACGACGCACAGGTCGAAAACGACCCGTGGTTCCCTGCCATCGACGCCAAGCGCGCTCGCGACGTGTGCAGGCTGGACGGAACAGTCACAGCCCCCAGATTGGCAAGCGCCATAGAAGCCGCCATCGACACCGTGAACGCTGAACTGCGGGACTATCAAGCCGCACAGCAGCACGCGGGCATTACCAAGCTGCAGGATGCAGGCGACGGCCGCCAGTTAGGCCGCTATCTGCGCGCGATCTATGCCCATGTGCTTGCCGATATGGCAGAGGCTTACCGGGACATGGACACAACGCCGAGTGGTGAAGGAAAAAGCGAGCGGGTGCGGGAACGTCTAGAGGCCAGGATTGACGAGCATCGCCGCGCATTGCGATGGGCCATAGCCGACATAAAAGGCCAGCGGCGCACCACGGTGGAGCTGATCTGATGCAAGTGCGTACCCACCAGAACGACACCGTAGACCAGCTGTGCTGGCGCCACCTGGGCAAGACAGAACGCGTGGTGGAGGCAACGCTGGAGCTAAACCCAGGACTGGCCGCCGCCGGCCCAATTCTGCCGGCCGGCATGGCCATCACCCTTCCAGACCACGCCACTATGCCCGCTGCCACCCGGCCCACCGTGAACCTGTGGGACTGACCATGACCATGAGCGATAAGATGAAAGAACTCTTGACCGAAGGCGCCAAATCATCGCCGCCCGTTGCGGTGTTAGCCCATCAGGCCGCCACAGGCTGGACGCTGAACCACACACTCACCGCGCTCACCATCCTCTACGTGGCCGCGCAGCTGGGCTACCTGCTGTGGAAGTGGCGCCACGAACGCGCGGAACGCAACGCCAAGCGCGACGCCTACGGGGCCGAGCCATGAACACCCGCCAGACCGCAGCCCGCGTGCTGGTGGCAACGCTCACGCTGTCTGCCGCAGGCTTTGCCAGCTGGCAGGCATCGGAAGGTGACGGCCCAACCAAAGTGCAGCCCGATGGGGTGGTGGTGCACCTTCCCTACGTACCCACCCAAGGCGACGTGCCCACCATTGGCCAT
Source organism: Acidovorax sp. IB03 (assembly GCF_016406015.1). NCBI lineage: Bacteria > Pseudomonadati > Pseudomonadota > Betaproteobacteria > Burkholderiales > Comamonadaceae > Acidovorax > Acidovorax sp. IB03. The sequence goes on from NZ_JAEFCH010000004.1 coordinate 51,611, forward strand.
GGTTCCACCCGCTACGAGGACGGCACGCCGGTGCGCATGACGGACCCTCCCATCACGCGCCAGCGCGCCGAACAGCTCGCCCGCAACCTGCACACCGAGGAGGAAGCCCGCTTCAAAGCCAGCCTGCCCGGTGTGTACCTGTACCCCGGCGAGTTCGACCTGTATACCGACTTTGTGGGGCAATACGGCAGCGGCAACTGGCGCAAGCCGCTATCGCCACGAACCTGGCTGCTACGGGGCGACCACGTGGGCGCGTGCAATGCGCTGCTGATCTGGCGCTTCCAAGACGGCCGCGACTGCAAGCTGCCGCAGAACTGGGGGCCGAAGGGCTGCAAGGGCGTGTGGACCCGGCAACAAAAGAGGCATGCGGACTGCATGGCGATGCAATGAGCAGGGCGCACGATTTCGACCAGCTCGCGCGATCACGCCGTGAAGTGTTCGTGACCTATTCGTATGCGGGACAGGCAGAGAAACCTACAGGACCGTGCAACGTGGAGATCTGGTTTCAGGCACTCGGAGCGAATCTGGTGATTTCCATGGGCGCGGAGGATGCCGAGGCTGTCGCAGAAGAGCTAGTGCACGTCGCGGCAATCGCCCGCGACATTGACGCGCGGCGAGGAAATGCGAAGGCGGAAAAATGCTGACCACCTTACGCGCCAATGCCTGGAAGTACGCCGCCATCGCCGCTACGCTGGGCCTGGGCTTCGCCCTGGTAATGCAAACCCTTCGCCTGGCCGAAGCCCAGCTGGAAACCGCCCACACCGTAGCCACGTTGCAGACCGAGCGCACGGCCGCCGCGCGGACCGCGCTCAAAACATCGGAACGCTACCGAACCCTGGAAGGAACCCACCGTGAACAAATCGCCAAAATCGACACCGCTGCACAAGCTGCCATTGCTGCTGCTGCTTCTGGGCGCGCCCACGCTGATGTGGCTCGCGACCGGATGCAGCGCGAGCTTGCCGAATACATCACCAGGCACCGTGCCGCCGCCCAAGCTCGCGCCGCTGCCGGCCAATGCGCGCCAGACACCGCCCCACTCCATCTGCTTGCCGAACTGCAGCGACGCGCTGACGAAAGAGCGGGAGAGCTGGCGCACATCGCTGACAACGCCAGAGCCAGGGGCCTTGCCTGTGAGCGGTCCTACGACAGCGCCAGCGCAATGATTGAGGCAGCACACCATGCTCAAGCCAGGTAGTCTGCGCAAGCACATCACCGCAGCTGTGCCAGAGCTAGCGCGCGACCCCGAACGACTGGTGGTGCTGGCACGCGCAGGCCGAATCATCACCACCGGAACCCCCGCTCTGTCGTTTGAATACGCCTATACGCTGCAGATGATCGTGCTGGACTACGCAGGCCACGCCGACGCAGTGATGGTGCCATTGGTGGCGTGGATCAAACGACACCAACCCGAGATCATGGACAACCCCGAACGACGCGAGAAGGCCATCCGCTTCGAGGTCGAATACCTCACTCCGACAACTATTGACCTGTCGATTGAGGTGGATCTCACCGAGCGCGTTCTGGTACGCCCGCGCGAAGGCACGCCAGGCGGTCTAAACGTGATTCATGTAGCAGAGCCACCGCATCCAGCCATCATTGAGCAAAAAGAGCACTGGACACTTTGGCTTAAAGACGAACTGATGGCCGAGTGGAACCACGACCCCCGCTAACATGGACGAGCTCCAACGGCTGGAAGACTGGGTGACGCCACTGCTGGGCAAATTGAGCGCGTCCGAACAGCGCGCCCTGGCCAGGACCATCGCCAGAGAACTGCGCGCGGATAACGCGCAGCAGATGCGCTCACAACAGGCACCCGACGGCACCAAGTGGGAGCCACGCAAGCCCAGCGGCCTGCGCAGCGGGCGCGGAGCCATCAAACGCAAGGCAAAACAGGCTCCCATGATGGAGAAGTTGCGCGCTGCGAAACACCTAAAAGCAAGCGCCACCGCCAGCGAGGCTGTTGTTGGCTTTGTCGGGCGGGCGGAGCGCATCGCCAGGGTTCATCACTTCGGCCTGCGTGACAAAGTAAAGCCGGGCGGCCCCGACTACACCTACCCTGCACGCCAACTGCTGGGCATCACCGACGCACAAATCGAGCGAGTACGCGAACTGCTCTTGAAGCACCTGTCGCTGTAAGTGTTAGGGCACTCAAAGTTCCGAATGTAAGAGGCGCGCACACAGGCGCCAACAAGTGCTTTTCCGCGCGCCTGCGGGCACCATCAACGGCATGGAATCGCCCATCGCTCAACCCGAATCACCGCTGGAAATCCTGCGCCGACTGGAGAACCTTGTACGGCTGGGAACCATCGCAGAAGTGCGGCACGCCAAGCCCGCACGCGTGCGTGTGAAGACCGGGGAACTGCTCACCACCTGGGTTCCGTGGATCGACCAGCGCGCGGGCGAAACCGCCCACTGGAGCCCACCCACAGCAGGCGAACAATGCCTGCTCCTGTCGCCCGGTGGCGACCTCACCCAGGCCGTGGCTCTGGCTGGAGTGTTCAGCGACAAGCACCCCCAAAACAGCGAAGACCCCAAGGAAGTGCGCACCACGTATGCCAACGGCGACACGATGGCGCACAACAGCGAAACCGGTTCCTTTGAGCTGCGCTGCACTGGGACCGTCACCATCATTGGCTCGCGGATCGACCTCAACCCATGAGCGCCGCCTGCCATCACCACCCCGGCGTCGAATGCGTGCTGCAGTTCGCCCCCATCGCGCTGCGCCTGCCTGGCCAGTTCGTGGCCATGCAGCCTTACCAGCCGGAGGAAATAACCGTCACCCAGCACAACGGCCACTGCATCGTGGCGGGCCGGTACGGATTCGAGCTTTTCAGCGGCAATGAGTTTGTGGTGACGGTGGACGGCCAGCCGCGCACGTTCACCCGCTTTGAAGACATTCCCCAGCGCATCGGCGCTGTGCTGCGCTTTAAGCCAGGCACGGTGGAGCACGAGATTGATTTCACGGTGCGCACCACCGAGGCCGAGCACACGCACCGCGTGCACTGCGAGCCATCGGGCTGGGTGCAGCGCCTGCAGGCCCTGGTGGCCCGCGAGAAGGGGGCACCATGCCAGCAGTAACCCGCGTGGGAGACGCCGACGTGAGCCACTGCAGCGCGATGACACGCGCCGAGGGCTCACCTAACGTGTTTGCAAACAGCCGCGCCGTGTCCCGCCAGGGCGACCACAACACCGGCCACCTCATGCCACCGAACCCCTGCATTGGGCACACGGCCGCCATCGTCATCGGTAGCCGCACAGTGTTTGCAAATGGGCGCGGCATTGGCCGGGTGGGCGATGCGACCTGCACCGCCGTGGCCGAAGGCTCCCCCAACGTTTTTGCGGGGGGCTGATATGCCAGGAATGAACAACCTTTCTGGCAAGCCTGTGGCAGACATCGCGCACCTGAGCCAGTCCATTGCCGACATCCTCACCACTCCGCTGGGTACGCGCCTGGAGCGCCGCACTTACGGCAGCCTTTTGCCCGAGCTGATCGACCACCCGGACAACGGCACCACCCGCGTGCGCATGTATGCCGCTGTCGGCACTGCGCTGATGCGCTGGGAACCGCGCGTGCGCCTGTCGCGCGTAGCCATCACCAGCGGCCCCCAGCCTGGCCAGGCCACCCTGGACTTGCAGGCGGAATACCTGCCCACCAGCCAGACCATCGGCCTGCAGCTGGCCCTGCAACTGAGGGCTTCCGTATGAGCATGATCGACCTGAGCACCGTTACCGCGCCCCAGGTGGTGGAGGCGCTGGACTTTGAAGCCATCTTCGCGCAGCTCAAGGCTGAACTGCTGGCCCGCCTGCCGGGAGTGGCCGACGTGCTGGAGCTGGAAAGCGAACCCCTCACCAAGCTGCTGCAGGTGGCCGCTTACCGCGAGGTGCTGCTGCGCCAGCGCGTGAATGAGGCCGCCCGTTCGATCATGCTGGCCTATGCCGTGGGCTCCGACCTCGACCAGATCGGCGCAAACTTCGACACCGCGCGCCTGCCCGGTGAATCGGACGCGCGTTTCCGCCAGCGCATCCAGCAGGCTTACAACCGCCTGGCCGCCGCTGGCCCGGCCAACGCCTACCGCCAGCACGCCCTGGCCGTGAGCGCCGACATTGCCGACGTGGACGTGTTCAGCGAAGCCGCCGGCCGTGTCACCGTCACCGTGCTGGCGCGCGAGCTGGTCAAAAAGGAGGACGCCGAGCCCGAGGCCGCCACCGTGGGCGCCGTGCTGTTCGGCCCTGCCCCGCTACCGACCCACGCCTACGTGATGCAGGGGAACGATGGCGCGCTGCTCAGGGCCGTGCTGGCCGCGCTCAATGCCGAGGACGTGCGCCCCCTCACCGACCATGTGGTGGTGCGCGCCCCGGCCGTGACGCTGTTCACCGTGCGCGCTGTGCTGGAGATCCTGCCCGGCCCCGATGCCACCGCTGTGCTGGCCCGCAGATCGGCAGCGCTGCAGACCTACCTCAAGGCCTGCCAGGTGCAACGCACGGACGTGACGCGCGCTGGCATCACCGCCGCGCTGATGGAGTCGGGTGTCAAAGATGTGCGCCTGGAGCTGCCCGCCGCTAATGTGGCCGCAGGCCAGGGGCAACTGGCGGTATGCACTGCCACCACGCTGACGCACGAGGTGGTCCATGCTTAATCGGGCATCCCTGCTTTTGCCGCCCAACCGCTCCGCGCTGGAATCGGCGGTGGTGGATGCGCTGCACACGCTGGAGCACCCAGAGCGCCTGCTCTCCACGCTCTACAACCCCGACGCTGTTGCAGCGCCGCTGCTGCCTTGGCTCGCCTGGGGGCGGGACGTGCTGGCCTGGCCGAGCGATGCCGACGAAACCCAGCGCCGGCAGCTCACCGCACGCTCTTGGCACCTGCACCGCCGCATGGGCACGCTGTCGGGCCTGCGCGAGCTGGCGGACGTGTTCGGCGGCACCATCACCAAGGCCATCACCCCGCCCGCCAAGCTGTACGCCGCGCCCGCGCTTACGGTTGCCGAGCGCAATGCGTTCGTGGCGCGCTACCCACAGCTGCGCATCTACCGCCACCGCGTAGAGGGGGTGCGCCAGGGCGCGATGCTGCAAGGCGAGTTCCTGGGCGCCGCTTTCCCTGCCGTCAGCGACGCAGTGCTGCGCGTGCTGCCGCGCGTGTACCGCTGGAATGCCGGCCAAGAGATGGAACTGACCGCCGTGGAGCGCACCACCACCAGCGCCACGGGCGAGGCCGTCACCATCACCGAAGTTCGCGAGGGTGGCCGGGCTGGCCACTTGGCATTCGTCGGCACCCGCCCACGCTTTCTGGCCACCAGCACCGCCGCCCAGCGCATGTACCGCCTGCGCCTCACACAGGACTACACGGCTTCGCGAGACACCGTGCACCGCACGCTGGCCCAGCCGGGCCTGGAGCCTATCGAAATGCGGTTCGATGACGTAGCCCAGGCCGGCCACGCTGCTGGCGTGTTCATGGGCTGCGCTCTGCGCGGTGCGCTGCGCAAGAGCACGGCGCGCGACCGGCTGTACCAGCGCCTGTACCTGTTCGACCCCGCCGTATCTGTGCTGGCCCGCACCGCCGGCCTGCACCTCAACCAGGGCCGCCTGGGGATGCCAGCCCACCACGCAGAGCTTGACCTGCGCGTGCGCGGCAAGGTCAACCCCAAGGCCGCAGGCAGGTTCGTGCAGGGCCACCTGCTGGCACAGCCGCAGGCGGTGCTGGCCAAGTGTCTGGAATCCATGCGCGCCGTGGCCAGGGCATCGGATCGCATCGCCATCAACACCACCGTCAGCCGCCAATCAACGGCTGGAGAACAGCACTTCGCCGGGGCCATCGTGGCCGGCGAGTGGACCCAAAACTAGGAGCCCATCAATGGAAAAGCAAGTCATCTTCCGCGACCGCCAAGAGCTGCAAAGCGCCGACCTCAACAACGGCCAGGCATACACCGCAGCCAGCCTGCAGCACCTGCGCCAGGATGCCGTGTCCGCAGGCCTGCACTACACGGGCGGCCTGGTGTCGGCCAAGAGCGCCACCGAAGTGGAAGTGGCCCCGCTGCGCTTCTACAACGACGGCAAGGTGTACGTGGCCGAGCAGTCCCAGCTGCTGAACCTGTTCCAGTATCTTCCCCTGGTGACGCGCAAGTGCGTGGCCGTGGTGCTGTGGGGGCAAGAGACTGAAACGCTGGTAGAGCCGCGCGACTTTCTCACCGACCTGACAACCGGCGCCACGCAGCCCCAGGCAGTGCCCATGCAGCAGCTCAACTTCTGCAACGTCAACCTGCTGCCCGGCTCCGAGTCGGTGGACCCGCAGCCGCCCGTGATTCAGACCAACACCCTGGCCCTTGCATTGGTGTACCTGACGCCCACCGGAATCGACCGCGTGGAAATGCAAGAGCGCGTGCGCCTGCCGCAGCTGCGCGAAACTGACGCGCGCGTTTTTGAGCTGGAAGCCTGGCGCACACAGGCCGAGCCGCGCATTGCCTCGATTGCCACCGACCTGTCGGCCCTGGCGAGCAAAACCACCGACCTGGCCAGCCGCTCCACTGTGGTGGAGCTGGCCAACGACGTGGCCCGCATGAAATCCAAGCTCAACCTGCCCACAAGCTACGCCAGCTATGACGCTGACTACTTTGGCGACCTGGCCAAGACCGACGAAGCAGCAGGCGGCTACACGGCGCAGATCAACAACGGGCTGCTGTTCCCCCTGGCGGCCAAGGCCCAGGCGGCCCTGGCACTGTTCAACCCCTACGACGCCGCCATCAGCCGCAGCGCCACCGATCTGGTCCTGCCGGCTCACACATCAGTGGCTCGCATCCAAACCACGGGCTACAGCGGCGATATTTCGGTAAGCCAGTACCAAGTGCAAACCCAGGTCATGCGCCAGTACACCACAACGGTGTGGGACTACCACTACGGCTACAACTGGAACTATTACGGCGGCTGGTACAACAGCTGGTACTGGAACTACTACGGCTACAACTACAGCTGGGCCACCTATTACGGCTACTACACCAGCCGCACCGAAACCCACTACCAGCTGGACACCGTGACCACCAGCTACAACGGCGCCCTGATTGGGCAGACCATGCTGGTGGCCAATGCCATGTGGCTCACCAAAGTGGGCCTGCAGTTCACGCAGATCGGATCGAACGGCGACGTGGTAGTGGCTGTCACTGAAACCGACGGCGGCAAGCCCGACCTGCAAAAGACGGTCACCCGCGTGACGGTGGCCCGCGCCGACCTCAAGAAGTACCCCACCGAGACTGCCATTGCCGTGCCACCGGTACTGCTGGAGGCTGGCAAGCGCTACGCGCTGGTCCTCATTACCCAGGGCGACCACCGCGTGGCCACGGTGTCGGGCAACAACTACACGCAAGGCACGCTGTTCTTTGGCACCGATGGCGACTACTTCACCGGCGACCTCACCAAAGACCTGATGTTCACGCTGTACGCGGCGCAGTTCCTGCAGCCCCGCGTGGAAGTGCAGCTCAACCCCGTGAGCCTGGCCGGCGGCATCACCGACCTGTCCATCAGTGCCCCTCAGATCGTGCCCAAGGGTTGCGAGCTGTCCTATGAAATCCAAGTGGGTGGCCGCTGGTTCAAGCTGGGTGACCCCGACAACCGCCTGGCCGGTGCCCCTGACATTGTTCCGCTGCGCGCCGTGCTGGTGGGCACCAGCGACCTGGCCCCCGCTTTCCAGCTCACAGGCCAGGCGTTCACCGCCAGCCGCGCCGCCACCGCCTTCTTGCACTGGTCCAAGCAGCGCAACCTAGCCGCCCCGACCAACAGTGTGCAGGTGCAAGTAGTGGTGGCCCAGTGGGATGACGCCCACCACTCGCTGGCCTGCACCTTGAAGGTGGGCAACGACCAGATTACGCCGGTAACCACCGTAACGCGCATCGAGCCAGACGGCCAGGCCCGCCGCGTGACGTTCACCTTTGCCCCCAACGCCGCCAACGCCTACCAGATCAAGCTGTCCGGTTCCCGTGCGGCGGGCTCTGCCCCGTTCGTGGTGGTTGAGCGCACAGACATTGCCAACTGAAAGCCATAGCCATGCCCATTCCCAAGAAGATCGACAACGACCAGCAGTACCGCGTGGAACTCAAGGAACGCGTGGAGCTGTTCGGCCAGGTGCTGCACCCAGGCCACGATGTGGTGCTGCGCGGCGACGTACTCAAGACCGTAGCCGATAAGGTGGAACATGCCGAGCCGGTTTGATGCCTACCGCATGAAGGATGGCGCCACGCCGCTGTCCGAGCGATTCTTTAACCCGGTTTTTCGGGACATTGATCTGCGCATTGCGGCCATCGAAGAACTGCGCATTGCGTGGGATGAAGTCGTGCGCACGGTCACTGACCTGGGCTTGGTGCGTATCAACGAAGTGCTGGCACCGGCCTTCACCGAAATGCAGGCCAACATGGAGCTGGCCGACCAGCAGCTGGCCTTGATCGAGAGCCACCGCGATGCAGCCACCCGGGCAGTGGCTGGCCTGGAGCTGGCCATAGCAACCTACCAAGGCAATGCAGCCGCAGAGATTGCGGCCTGGAAGGCCGATCTGCTGGCCGCCCTGGTGCCATGGAAGGCCGGCGTGATGGCCGACCTTGAAGCCTGGAAGCTGACCGTGGAGGCATGGAAAGCTGACCTGCAGAACGCTTACCTGCAAAACGTAGCCAAGCCCAGTGCTGTGACGATCACCTACGACGCACAGGGCCGCCCCCAATACATCAGCGAAGTGGTGGCGGGGCAAGCACGAGAGTCAGCCGTGACATTCAACGGAGACGGGACACCCGCGCGCATGGTCACGTCCTATCAGGGAATCACGCGCACTGAGGAATACCAATACAACGCTGCAGGCCTGATGGTGGGCCTCACGGCAACAGAGGGCGCGGCATGAGCACGTTTGACCCAGTGACCTATTCCATGGCCCGCGAGGCCAAGCTACCTGCCGGCGCACTTCTGGCCAGTATGTCCGCAGACCCTGCCCTGGTGGGATCGGGCTGGGCACACCTCGACGGCTCGCTGGTGTCTCGCGCGCAGTATCCAAACGCCCGCAACGTGCTTGGCGATGTGCGGTTCTTTGACGGCACGCCCGTGGAGACAGACCTAGTGCTCACCACGCCAGCAAACGCCAATGTGCAGGGTTCACAAGGCAAGGTGGTCATTGTGGGCAACACCATTCTGATGGTGCCTGCTCTGAACTATTCCCCCCCGGGCAAAACGCTGCGTGTATGGCGCTCTACCAACGGTGGCGAGACATGGAACACCACCGACCTGGCACAAGCAACCTCTATCACTGGAAACAGTGTCAATGCCGAGCTTCTGGAGTGGTTCGGCGGAGGGCGGCTGCTTTTGGTGGTGCGTATTTGGAACTCTGGCGCGAATACTAGCTACTTCGGCGTCACGGTATCGAGCGACCTGGGCGGCAACTGGACGCCGCTGGTGGACATAAACAATGGCTGGAATCTTTCGAACCTGCACGCATCGTCCGATGCGCAAATGGTTTCTTCTGGACAGGGCTACTACTACCTGGCCGGTGCACGTCTGACCTCACCCGCAACGGGGGATATTTGGGCCGTCCACCCGGTCACCGGGGCGGTTAAAACCGCCAACGCCGGCGGCGATGCTGCAGGCAATGGAAACTGCGAATTGCTGGGCGGCAGGGTGACGGCTGCGGGCGCCAGCGAGGTGCTGATTGCACGCGTTATCGGCGGCGTTATGCAAGCCGGACGTTTTGTGTTCGACGGCAACACTTTCACGCCAGCTGCCAGCGGCGTGGCCTACAACTCGAATTACTTTCGCAAGGCCCGCTTATGCCTGGTCCGTGGGGGTGATGGACAGGACTACGTTGCGGTGGCGGGATCGGCCACGGTGTATCGCATGCCGCCAAACTGGACGGGCACACCCGTACCGGTGCACACGGGGCTGAACGATACGGCAGGCCGCATGCTCACCAACACACTGAGCAACCCCCTCACCGGGCTGGGCTTCGACCTGACCACAGGCGCTGAGACCCGCCTTTCAGGTTTCAACGCTGGTGCCAACAAAATCGGCGCGCAATACGGAACCGCTGCAAAGGAATGGGCCCTTGCTGATGGCGTGACCGATAGAACACCTTCCACCGACCGCCATTTCCTGCAGATTTCGTCGCAGGCGGGATCGTTTGCAGTGCGCAGCCTGCGCTGCGCCAGCAACTTCATGGGCGCATTCCAAGGCACTGCCGATGCAGCGCGGTTTGCCACTTACAACACAACCCAACTGGCGCGCTTTTACGACGCGAACACCGGCGTCATGAAGGCGTTCTCTTTGGTGTCGCGCGCATCGACCTGCGACCTGCGCATTTCCACCTACGCCCCGGCGCAGGACTACTCCAACTACCTGCACCTGCCGTACCTGCCAGGCCTGGTGTGCCGCCTGCGCTGAAAGGAAAACCATGCTCACCTTGTTTCACATCGGCGCTGCTGGCTACTGGAGCGGGGCCACCATTCAAGCCGCAGACGATGCGGTGGTGCCATCGGGCTGGACGGCGCGCCCCGTGCCTGAGCTGCAGCCGGGCGAGTTCGCGCAGCTCACGGCAGAGGGCTGGCAGACCACCACCACGCCACCGCCCGCCCAAGTGGTGGCCACGCCACAGCAGCTGCCAGAGCTGGTGGTGACGGCCATCCAGCCCGACGCCGACCACGCGGCCGCCACGCAAGTGCACAGCCTGGCTGATGTGACGTGCCCGGTAGGGGCCGTGCTCCGCATGCGCGCCGAGCTACGCGGCGCATCCGGTGAACTGCTGCCACTGTCGGACAGCTTTCGCATGCCCATCCGTTCCAGAGATGGCCGCGAGCGTGTGCTGCTGGCCGTAATGACCGCCGGCGTCATGCATCTGGATGTGCCCATGCGGGAGTCAGGTGCATGGAGCGCCACGCAGGCTTCTGTCAACGAAGGCCTGCCGCCAGAGCTGCAGATGCGCTTTGCTGGTGTAACGGTCCACGCCTACGAGACCTGATTCCACCCACCCCACAAAACCGTTCAACTACCAACCACCGAGAGAAATCACCATGACTACTGAATATCACCACGGAGTTCGCGTCATCGAATTGACAGAGGGCATCCGGCCCATTCGCATGGTTTCCACCGCCATCATCGGCCTGGTGGCGACCAGTAGCGATGCAGACCCTGACACCTTCCCCTACGACAAGCCGGTGCTTGTGACCAACGTGCTCGCAGCCATTGGCAAGGCAGGCACGAAGGGCACCTTGGCGGCCTCTCTGGATGCCATCAGCCAGCAGGTGCGCCCCATCATCGTGGTGGTACGCGTGCCGGATGGTCTGGGGGAAACAGACGAGGAAAAAGCCGCAGACCTGACCAGCAATGTGATTGGCACCGTGCTGCCCAATGGGCAGTTCACCGGCATGAAGGCACTGTTGGCCGCGCCTGCGCAACTTGGAATCAAGCCACGCATCCTGGGCGCGCCGGGCTTGGACACACAGCCTGTGGCCACTGCGCTGGCCAGCCTGGCGCAGCAGCTGCGAGGCTTTGCCTATGTGGGCACCAACGGCGTGGAGAAGATCGAGCAGGCCACGGCGTACCGCAACCTGTTCGGCGCGCGCGAGCTGATGGTGATTCACCCCGACTTCCAGCGCTGGGACACAGTGAACAATGCCACGGTGAACGCGCCTGCCACGGCCTACGCGCTGGGCCTGCGCGCCAAGATCGATATGGAGATTGGCTGGCACAAGACAATTTCCAACATGCCGGTGAACGGCGTCACGGGCATCAGCCGCGACATTTACTGGGACTTGCAGAACCCGGCCACTGATGCAGGAGTGCTGAACGCCGCAGAAGTCACGACGCTGATTAACCGAGAAGGCTTCCGCTTCTGGGGTTCGCGCACCTGCTCCGAAGATCCACTGTTCGCGTTTGAATCGGCGGTGCGCACGGCCCAGGTGCTGGCAGACAGCATCGCGGAGGCGCACTTCTGGGCGGTGGACAAGCCGCTGCACCCTTCCATCGTGCGGGACATTCTGGAAGGCGTGAACGCCAAGTTCCGCGAGCTGCGCGCGGGCGGCTACATCATCGATGGCAGCGCCTGGTACGACGAAGAAATCAACACGACCGACACGCTCAAAACCGGAAAGCTGACCATCGACTACGACTACACGCCAATTCCGCCCATCGAGGACTTGACGTTCCGCCAGCGCATCACCGACCGCTACTTCACCGACTTTGCCGCCCGCGTGGCTGCGGGCCGCTGAGCGAATCCCCCATAGCAACTGAAAAAGGAATCACATCATGGGATTGCCACGCAAGATCAAGAACTTCGCGCTGTTCCACGACGGCGTGAGCTACGCCGGCCAGGTGGAAGAGGCCACGCTGCCAAAGCTGACCCGAAAAACCGAGGAATGGCGCTCCGGCGGCATGGGCGGCCCCATCAAGGCCGACATGGGTATGGATGGAATTGAAATGGAATGGACTGCAGGCGGCGTGCTGCGCGAAGTCCTGAACCAGTTCGGCACGCTCAAGCACGACGGGGTGATGCTGCGATTCGCTGGCGCATTGCAAGCCGATGACAGCGAGGAAATCCAGACATTGGAGGTGGTGGTGCGCGGGCGGCACACCGAGGTGGACTTCGGAAACACAAAGGCCGGCGACAAGACAGCCTTCAAGGTGAAAACGTCTGCCAGCTACTACAAGCTGAGCATCGACAACGAACCCGTGATCGAAATCGACTTTGTGAACATGGTCGAAGTGGTGAACGGCACCGACCGAATGGCCGCCGTGCGCGCGGCGCTGGGTATCTAGGTAAGCCATACCGCAAAGCCCTCAATGGAGGCCGCAAGCCGCCATCTCTGCATTGCCCTTGAATCTGAGAACTGAACCATGAACCACACCGACACCGTGACCACAACAGGAAACACCACTGCAACCGCCGATGCAAATGCGCAGGCCGAAGTAACCCAGAAGCGCGACCCAAACACGGTAACGCTGGACACGCCCATCAAACGCGGTAACGGTGAAATCACCGAAGTGACCCTGCGCAAGCCCAACTCGGGCGAACTGCGCGGCGTGTCGCTGGCCGAGCTACTGCAGATGAAGGTGGACGCCTTGCACACCGTGCTGCCCCGCATTACCACCCCCATCCTGCACAAGCAAGACATGGCCACGCTGGACCCTGCCGACCTGGTGAGCATGGCCACGGTGGTGGTGGGTTTTTTGCTGACGAAGGAAACGAAGCGGGACTTTGTGACCGAGTAGAGGATGCCATGGCAGACGTGGCGCTGGTGTTTCACTGGACGCCTGCAGACGTGGCCGACATGACCGTCACCGAGCTGATGGAGTGGCGCGAGCGGGCCCGCCAGCGCTACGAGCGCCAAGAGTGACAGCCGGGGCGCCCAGTGCGCCCCGCCCTTTTTGGGGATATGCAACAATGAACCATGATCTTCACAGCCCTGTCGTACCTGCTGATCGTTGCCTTGGCCATCGTGGCACTGGGCACGCTGCTGCTGCCCGTGTACGTGTGGGTACTGGCGCGCGACAAAGCGCAAGCGGCCGACCTGGCCGAAGCCCAGCAGATGCTGGGTGCCGACTTTCCCAACTGAATAGCCCAGTAGCCACTGGCGCCCCAGTCCAAGGGGGCCGCCATGGCTGACAACCTGCGCCTGCGCGTGGTGCTGGACTTGGCCGAGCGCGTGCTGGCCCCCATGAAGCGCATCAGCTCCAGCAGCAGCGATGCCGCCCGCGCCCTCAAGGCCGCCAAAGACCGGCTCAAGGAACTGAACGCGCAGCAAGCCCAGGTGGGCGAGTTCCGCACCCTCAAAACCAATCTGCAAGAAACCGCCGCCAAGCTGACCGAGGCCCAGGCCAAAGTCGGCACCCTGGCGCGCGCATTCACCCAGGCAGAGCAACCCACCCGCGCCATGGAGCGCGCCCTGGCCAGCGCTAAGCGTGAGGCGGCCGCCCTGGGCGTGCAGCACACCCAGCAGCAAGAGAAGCTGCAGCAGCTGCGCACGCGCCTAAGCGCTGCAGGCATCAGTACGCGCGAGCTGGGCACGCAATCGCAGCGGCTGCGGAGTGACATTGCGGCCACCAACGCGGCCATCACCGAACAAACGGCCAAGCTGCGGGCCAATGCCGAGCAGCAAAAACAGCTGGCCAAGCTGCGCGACCAGCACGCGAAAAGCATGGTGCACACCGGCATGGCCGCTGCAGGCAGCGCGGCCCTTATGGCCGGGGGCAACAAGCTGGCCGGGCCGCTGCGCTCTGTGGTGGGTGCGTTCGTGCCCGCTGAAAACTCCGAGACCCAGCTGCGCGCGTCCATGATGACGAACACGGGCGCGGTAGGGCCTGAGTACAAACAGGTTCTGGACCTGGCCACGCGCTTGGGGGATCGCCTGCCAGGCACCACCGCCGACTTCATCGACATGATGACGATGCTGCGCCGCCAGGGCATGACATCGCAGGCCATCCTGGGCGGCCTGGGAGAGTCGGCCGCATACCTGGGCATCCAGCTGCGCATGCCTGTCACGGCGGCCGCAGAGTTTGCGGCCAAGATGCAGGACGCAACCCAGACGGCAGAGCGCGACATGATGGGCCTGATGGACACCATCCAGCGTGCCTACTACCTGGGCGTGGACCCCACCAACATGCTGCAGGGCTTCAAGAACATGGGCGCCGTGATGCCCTACCTTGGAAAGAAGGGACTGGAAGCCAGCCAGCAGCTGGCGCCGCTGCTGGTCATGATGGACCAAGCAGGCATGGCTGGCGAGGCTGCAGGCAATGCCATTCGCAAGGTGGTGCAGCTGTCGCTGGATTCCGAGAAGCTGGCCAAAACCAACCGCATGCTGGCAGGGGAAGGCGTAGAGCTGAACTTTGCAACCAAGGGCGGGAAGTTCGCCGGGCTAGACAACCTTTTCGCGCAACTCGACAAACTCAAGGGCATTGACAGCGATGTGAAGCGCATCGCTGCAATGAAGAAGCTGTTCGGGGATGACTCGGAAACCCATCAGGTGTTGAACACCATGATGGAAAAGGGCCTCGACGGTTACCGCGAGGTGGTGGCCAAGATGCAGGCCCAGGCAGACCTGCGCAAGCGCGTGGACGAACAGCTCAAGACCGTGAGCGCAGCCGCAGAGGCGGCGCAGGGCAGCTTCACCAACATGCTCAAAGACATGGGTGCCACCATCGCGCCCGATCTGGTGCTGATCCTGAACAAGCTGGGAGAGCTGGCCAACAGCATCGGCGCATGGGCCAGAGAGAACCAGAACGTTGTGAAGTGGGGGCTGCGGGTAGTAGGGGTGTTGTCTGCCCTTGCTATAGGCGCTGGGGCCTTGGGGCTGGCATTGGCTTCTGTGTTGGGGCCAATGATGATTAGCAGATTCCTTTTAGCCCGACTGGTACTAAGCCTCGGGGCAACGCGCACAGCTGCTGCAACTGCAGCGCAATCCACGGGCCTACTAGCCAGAATGTGGGCGGCGCTGGGTAGTGCCTTGACGAAAGTGGGGCCTTGGCTGGTGCGCATGGGACCATGGCTGGCAGGCGCATCCAAGGGGGCGTGGGCATGGGGGGCAAAGTTGGCAACGGCTGTGCCTGTGGTGCTGCGCTTTGCTTTGGCACTGATGCGGCTGGTTCCTGTGTGGGGCTGGCTGGCCACAGCGGCCGTGATGTGGTTCCAGAACTGGGAGGGCATCAAAGGCGGGTGGTTCCTACTATGGGAGGATCTTTCTCAAAGCGCCAGCAATAGCATCAGAGGTCTGGTGCAAGGGTTGGGATGGGTAAAAGACCAGTTCTTTGCCATTGGCGGTAACCTGATGGAAGGCATGGCTGCAGGCATCGCGGCTGGCGTAGGGGCCGTGGCCAACGCGATCAACGGGGTGGCCGAATCAACGATGGCCTGGTTCCGCGAGAAGCTGGGCATTGCCTCACCGTCCAAGGTGTTCATGCAGTACGGCGGCTGGATAAGCGAGGGGGCAGCGCTGGGCATTCAAGGCGGCCAGGGGGCGGTGCGCACTGCAGCGCTGGCCATGGCCACGGCGGCCACCAGCGCAGTGCCCATGGCGGCCGGGGCCGCTGCCCTAGGACCAGATGGACAGCCCACGATGCAGCCTCAGGCCATGCGCATAGACACGCGCCCCCCACTCTCAGCGCCAGCGATGGGAGCGGGGCAAGGCGTTGGCGGCAGCACCTACAACATCACGATCAACGCAGCGCCAGGCATGGACCCAAAGGAACTGGGGCGGTTGATTTCTGCAGAGCTGGACCGCCGCGAGCGCTCCAAGAAGTCGCAGGTGCTTTCTGCCTTTTCTGATATTGACTGAGCAAAGGATCAATCATGCTGATGGCTTTGGGAATGTTCGTTTTCAGCATTTCAAACCTGGCGTTCCATGAACTGCAGCGGCAGACCAGCTGGCGCCATCCATCAAACAGCCGCGTGGGGGCCAGCCCCGCGCACCAGTACGTCGGCCAAGGTGATGACACCATCACCATGTCGGGCGTGCTGGTGCCGGAAACCGTCGGCCGCCCTCAATCGCTCAAGGAACTGCGCGAAATGGGCGACACAGGCAAGGCCTGGGTACTTGCGGCCGGCACCGGGGAAATCTTCGGCGCGTTCGCAATTGAAAGCCTGAACGAAACCGGCTCCATGCACATCGACAACGGGGCACCGCGCCGTGTGGATTTTCAGCTGCAGCTGCGGCGTGTGGATGACCGCAAAAGCGGGGCCAGGGTTGCCGTGGGCAACCTGGGCGACTTCAACGCGCAGGGGATGTTTGGATGACTGCAGAACATTCAGGCTACCCGGCCCCAGCCTTTCGCATGGTTGTGGATGGGCGCGACATTACCCCCACTGTGGATGCCCGGCTTATCAGCATGACGTTGACAGAAGCGCGCAGCGGCGAAGCGGACCAACTGGACATTGAACTATCAGACCATGATGGGGCCCTGGCTATTCCGAGCAAAGACGCTTTGATTACGCTGGCACTGGGGTGGAAGGGGCAGGCCCTGGTGGACAAAGGATCGTTTGTAGTGGACGAGGTGGAACACAGCGGGGCACCAGACCGTCTGTCCATCAAGGCCCGCAGCGCCGACATGCAGCGCGATATGCGCAAGCGTGTGGAAAAAAGCTGGCACGACACCACCCTGGGCGCAGTGGTGGGCGAGATTGCAGCCAAACACGGGCTGACGCCGCGCATTGGCGCAGAGCTGGCAGGGGTGAAGGTTGACCACATTGACCAGACCCATGAAAGCGATCTGCACTTTCTCACCCGGCTGGCCCGCCAGCATGACGCTACTGCCAACGTAAAAGCCAAGCACCTGGTAGTGCTGCCCATCAACAGCGCCACCACGGCTGGGGGCAAGGCGCTGGCCAGTGCCAGCATACAAAGGGAGGATGGCGACCAGCACCGCTACCACTCTGCAGACCGCAACGCATACACGGGCGTGCGGGCGAACTGGCAAGACCCGCAGACAGCCGAGAAGCGCAGCGTATTGGTGGGCGGGGAAGAACGCGAGAAGCGGCTAAAAGACACCTACGGGAGCGAGGCCGACGCGCTGGCCGCCGCACGTTCAGAGCGCCAGCGCGTTGAGCGCGGAAAAGCCACTTTTGAACTGACGCTGGCATACGGGCGGCCCGAGCTGATGCCGCAGACAGCGGTGGTAGTGAGCGGTTTCAAACCTGAGATTGATTCCACTCCATGGCAGGTGGTGAAGGTAACGCACAGCCTGGGCGACCAGGGATTCACCACCCGGCTGGAGATGGAAACCCGCACTGGTTGACACGTAACGTGTAGCCGTATACTCGCGCGAAACCCCGCACTGCGGTCACTCCTGTATAGATTCATGACTAACACCACCAAAAATTGGAAAGCTGACCACCTCCGTGTATCGATCTTCTCCACACGGATTATTCAGGAGTCTGTGGAGTCAATTTATGAAACTGTCACTGGCGTGTTGCCAGCAGACATTAATCAGAAGCCAGCGACTGGGGAAAGTATAGCAACAGGTATATTTGACGAGCTGAGATTCGAAGTAAGGCGCTCTTTTAACAGAGTCGATTTTATTATTCAGCCGATACCACTACCAACATTACAGGTCAGCCTGATAAGCGATCTGGAATCTTGTATAAAGAAGTTAAAACAAACAACATACAAGTACATCGGCAATAAGGATGACCTCATAAGAATTGCATTCGGAGGAAATCATCTTTATGAAGTAGAAAATCCAGTCGAAGCATACAAAAAATTAAGCAGCCTGACTGGGCAGAATTTTATTTTCGGAAAACACAAAGATGTTATTTTTCAGATAAATATACCATCAAAATCTACTGCAAAACCTGGACTATCAATCAATCGATTGACTAACTGGGTTTCACCAACGATAACCATCAATCAGATTTCAGAATCAACCGCTTCAAAGACACATTTCTTCTGCGGATGTGTGGCAGATTTCAATACAGATGCCGAGAATAAATCAACTTTCGAACCAAAATACCTAGAACCCATTATTGAAGAACTAGCATTAGAAATGCTTACATTCGTTCAAAGCGGAGTGTCTCTATGACTGTTTTTGGTAGAGCCAGCACATCGTCGTCGCAAAGTGATACATCGCTGGCTCTAGAATATGATTGCGATATGGCAGCTCGGTTATTCGCAACGCATTTTGAGAAAACGGGATGCCCTAATTCGACCGTTGAATATACTGGTGATTTCATGAGAAAAGTCGCCACGGTACGAATTACAAAGGCAGTGGAATGCTCAGCCACCTTCAGCATCGAGGCGAGTGTTATTCAGTCATCCTCTGCAATTGAGGCTGGGGTTAGGCTTGCAAACGCTGCACTGAAGTTGACGTATGCGCTTGAAGAGGTTGGGAGACCCCGTGAAGCTGCACGTGAGGTTATGCGTGTAATTGAAGACCATTTGCACGTGACCAACCTAAGTGTTGCAAACAATATACTCGCGGACGCTGAAGTACAAAAACTCAGCAGCAGGAGTTTGATAGGATTAATAAGATCAAGCTCCAGAGCGCGGCAAGTATTGCCAGCCTGGGATTCAGCGTATCAAAAATCATGGAAAGAGGTGAAGCGAAAGAATAAGAATCCAGAAGCACTCTTTGTTGGTTTGCCCCGTCCAAAGGAGATCTAGCTTGCTGAAAAGGCCTGATGAAGCTCCATTGACAGATGATTGTTCGCTCGCTTTTGGGATTTTTTCAACCCATCATGGGCAAAACCATGTAGCCCTGATCTACAAGTGCGAAGATTCCGGAACGATGCTCCTGCATCATGCTTGGCATCGAGATACGCGTAACCATGAGTGGGATGGCAAGTATTATTCAGCTCAATTTAAAAATCTTGATATTGAACTGCAAGAGACTTTGGCAGACTGGGCAGTCGATGTGGCAGGAAGACTGACGGACAACGCGATTCCTTATGGAGTTTTTTATAATCTAAAAGCCAATTTTGGATCAGACGGCAAATATATCGACCGTGGGGACGCTAACGGGCACACGTGTGCGACGTTTCTGCTGGATATTTTCTGTTCTTACGGCTTACCACTTTTAGACCTTTGGTCTTGGCCACAAGATCGTGAAGGTGATCGCCAGTGGATACAGAAAATGTTAGGCTACATGGTCGATCACAACGTTCTCACGCCAGCCGAAGCTGGAGCTCAGTATTTTTCGAAAATACGAAGATTCCGACCAGAGGAAGTAGCGGCCGCGGCAACCTTGTATGTGGATGCGCCATTGAATTTTGAGGCGGTTCAGGAGCACTCCCAAGCAATTGCTGACCAGATACGCCTCCTCTGACTAAGCCATTAGCTTCGCAGCCAGCGATTGCTAAATCCATCGGTGCTACAAACCATTTCAACCCGGCCCATCAAGGCCAGGGCACCGTGGGTATACCGGCGCCCCTCGTAGTAGCAGGAATCTTCGACCGGCTGGAGCGTGCCGGCAACACACGCAAGCGTGACGCTTACGCCGAAAAAAAAGCCACCGCAAGCACGCACCGGCTGGGATGCGCTGCCACGTAATTTTCGATATGGGTCACGGCATTGCCAGCGACGACTTGGCCGGCATCCCGGCGAACTAACACCTTCCCTTGCACTGCGTCTCCCTAGGCTTCTGATAAATCTTGCAACAGATTTTTGCAGTTGCTTACAGAGCTATAAAAAGGAAAAGAGCCGATGTTTGAGCGCTGTTCAGAAGGGGGGGATCTCTACAAACGCCCCTCGCGAACGCGGACCGCTAAAAGCGTGGCCATGTCGGACGTCATGTCACATTCATAGACGACGTTCACATAGGCACCAAAGCCGTTTTGAAATTGGGCACGGTCGCCAAGGAACGTGATGGCGGTTTGATCCTTGTTAGCCCACCGGAACTTGCTGAACTTGGGCTCAAGCGTGCCATCCGTCCATTTCATCGAATTCTTGGCCAGCTTCTCTATCTCGCGCGGGCAGACGATGCCAGCACTGATAACGCCTTGATCGCCGGCGCACTGCAGGTCTTTGGCGCAGGCGGCTTTAGCTTCGGCAGCCTGCTTTGCAGCAGCGGCCTTTTCATCCTCACTGTCGGAACACATGGTGATGGCGCCAGCAATCAGCGCAAAGAAAATGCCGATGCCGATCAGCTTATCTTTCCGTGATGGCTCGCCGCCTGCTGTCGTCACTGGGGCCGGGTTATCAATGCCGCAATGAGGGCAGGTTTTTGCCTCGGTTGAAACTTGTTTTTTGCACTCGCGGCAAGGTTTCAGAGCCATCCACTCCCCCCAAAAAAGTCAGTTCTTACTTACGTTTACCAACCGAGATAGTCACCGGCGCGGTGATAGTTTGGTCCCCGTTCACCTGCTGGCCAACATCGCCGCCGATGGTCACAGCGTTCGCACTGCTGGTAGATCCAGCAGATCGAGCAGCCATAGCTGCCACGGATTCGAGCGCCTGGCGTGCAAGAGCATCCCCTTTTTTGTAGCTGGCCACCAGCTGGCGTTCTTCATCGGACAGCGCACCAGAACCCAAGGGCGCGCGCTCGCCTGTCACCACGTACAGCACATCAACGCCCAGGCCGGCCATCATGGAAAGCACCGCAGCGGTGGGGCTTTGTTCGCCCTTTTCCCAGGTGGCCAGGGTGCTGCGGTTCACACCGCAGGCGTCTGCGATAACGACCTGAGACAAGCCAAGCCGCGCACGCTCGCCGCGCAGTCTTTCCCCGATATGTTGTAAATTTCCAGCATTCATTTGTTGACATGCTGGAATTTTCCAGCAATGATTGCGCCACGTTGTAACTACTTGCCATGGATCCTACATGACCACCACGCAAACCACCGCGGCTACCGGTGATCGCAAGCCGGAACGCCTGCTGCATGAAAAGCCCATCGCCCTGCGACTGCTGCCCCATGAGCGCGCCGAGGCGTTCGAGATTGCCCAACGGCAAAGCCGCAGCGCCAGCAATCTGGCCCTGGTGGCCTACCGCGCCGGCATCCAAGTGCTGAAAAGCCAGGGGGCGCTGTGATGAACACAAACTCAGCTCCGTTGTCGGTTGCCGAAGACGCTGAAGAACTGTCCATCGAAGAAGCCGCGGGTCTCGTTGTGAAGACCGTAGCCCTGCAAGGCTTCGTTGAAGGCGCGCAGCTCGCGTTTGCCACTGGCGCGCACGACGCGGTAGACAACGCCAACCTCGTTCTTGATGGCAATGGGGAAGATCTCCAGGGCGCGCGCGCCTGCAGGCCTTTGTTTGGCGTGGGCATCAAGGATGGCGAATATGCGTTCGTCATCCACCCGAGGGTCTACACCTTCGATGAGTTGTGTGAGCATGGTTTTCTTTCTGTGGCGGATGTGCTGGTGCTAACGCACGCTGCCAAGCGGGTGGTGCGCCAGTCCAACCGCATGCAGCTGCGCTTGCTGCGCGAGCGGCAGGCGCGCGCGCAGGGGCTTGACCTGGCAGACCCGAAGGTAGCGCGGTGGATTAAACAAAGCCGCTCCATGGCTGATGCGGCGTCTGATGTGCTCGTTGACGGCGCGATGCCGCGGGCTGCGCGCGAAATGATGGGCACCGCATTAACGAAGGGGGTGCGGTGATGCGTCGTCATACCGTGAAAACCCATTCATCTTTACCAGCCTTGGCTGAAAAGCTGCGCACGGCTGTCTGCAACTGGCTGATATGCGATGTGGGCATGGCGGTAGCGACGGGTGCGGTCTGTTTGGCGACTTTGCTGGCTGACGGCTTTGTATCAACAGTTTTGGCGATTGCACTGTGTGCCTGCGCGGTAGCGGTGTTGGTCGTTGCATGGATGCGCGCTGCGCAGGGAGTGAAGTAATGCAAACAAATCACATTAGCGCGCAAGACGCACGCACGGCACGGACCATGCTCAAGGCCGTTTTGCAGACCCTGAGCCTTGAAGTGCGCCGGGCGGTTGACGCATCAGGCAAAGATGGAGTCGCACCCATCGCGCATGCCTTTTTCGCCGTCGAGTTCGTCGGTCAACCCCAGACGCTTGAGAGCCTCACACGCTCGGACGAACTCGCCCATGCCTTGGGCGCCGAAGGCCCGGTAAAGCTGCCCGCTGGCGTTGCGCACACCGATGATGAATTCCATGCTGCCACCACCAAACTGGCGGTCGGCTTCGGCTTCGACGGCGGCTGTTATCTGCTGGTCGTCGGGGCGTGGGCTTGTCCCATCCAAGAGCTTCGTTCGCATGGTTGCCTTCTTTCTGGTTGCGATGTTGCGATGCTGATCGGTGCCGCCAAGTACCTGCACAAAGCTGCTGGCGCGGACGTGGTGGCGGGTGATTTGATTTGACCATGTGCTGCTTGATGGCCCAACACAGTGCAACCCAAGAGCGCGTCCAGTTTGTGGATTGCTTCACGGTTTGCTCACCTTCTCAGGGGTTCGCCGCATGAAGATGAAGTGCCCGCACTGCCACCAGTGGGCCTACACCCGCACCAGCGCCCAGGTGACGATTACGAGCCGCGAGACGGTGTTCCGCTGCACGAACGACGAGTGCGGCCACGTGTTCGCAGCCGTGACGGAAATCAACCGGACCATCAGCCCAAGCGCTACGCCCGACCCGAAGGTGGTCATTCCGCTGTCAAAGCACATCAGAAAACACACGCTGGCAGAGCAGCTGCAGCGCATGCCAGAGGCGGACTACCGCCCCCTGGCACCACGGCCGCACGGTGATCTGTTTGACGCCCTGCTGCCACTGGCCAGCCCCGGCTAGCCGCTAACCAAACCCAACCCCATCGCCCCTGTGGCGCCTGTTCGGAGGCGCTGCGGGATTCGTTCACCCTTTTTTTGCCGGAACCATGACCACACCGCCCCTGATTGACCAGCACGGCAACCACCGCCAGCAGCACGGCGAGCCGATTCACCACGTTACGCGCTTCACCGCGCGCGGCCCCGAGCGCCACACGCACGCATACCTGCTGTGCATGACGGTGCGCGATTGCCGCAAGGGCGAGCTGCCAGTGGTGGAACTGAAGCACGCGAACCACCCGGCCTATTTCTTCACTGATCTGACGCCCGACGACGCCGACCAGCTGGGCGATGCGCTCAAGCAGGCCGCGCAACGTGCGCGTGAAGTTACCGAAGCGCTGCAGGCGCGCTGGGGGCTGTGATGGCTGAAACGACCGCAACAAAACGCGAGATTGGCGAAGGCTTGGAGGCGCTGTCGCACTTCTTCATTCTGGCCACCACGCAAGACCACAGCGCCGCCAAAGTAGCCGCGTGCATGCTGCTGGGCCTTTACAACGGTTACCGCTTTCAGTTCGACCTGACAGAGCTGCGCCGCCTGGATGCGAGCAACTTGAAACGCGCACTGGCGCTGCTGGAGTTCGACGCGCGCCCACGCATGGAGGTGCACGAATGGTTAAACCGCCTGTACGGCCGCACCGACTTTGGCCCCAGGTTTGAACACCTGGCCCACCGTTGGAGCCTGAAAGGGAAGTGCAAAAAGCAGGGGCTGGTGCCGGTTGAGGCCGTGCGATTCCTGGCTGCTGGGGGTGGCGAAGAATGAGCGGATGCGCGATGGCGTCCACAGAGCAGGTGGGCGCGGTATCTGCGAACGATGAAGCGCCCGCCGACCTGGGCGACCACCGCGCGCACGTTTCGGCCTTTCTGCGGAATGAACACGTCAACAAGCTGGCTGCGCTGCGGGACGAGTTTGTGCGCATTGCTACCGATGGGCGGTTTGTGGATTCCGCTTCACGAGAGTGGCGCGGCATCCCTATGAACTGGCGCATGGCGCTGGTGCTGATGGCGGGCTTGGGAGATGAAGCCGAGAGCCCGGCAATCCTTGCGTCACGCGAATGGCGCGAAATGCCGCCACCAGAGCGTGAAGCGCTGCGGGGCATGGTGCGCAGTGCCAAGCGCCATTTGGGCGGGCTGACGGCCCTGGCCGCGCGGGTGTAGCCATGCCGACGATTCCCCGCAAGCTGCCCAACGCCAGTCTGGAAGACTGGAACAAGAACAAGCCCACAAAGCATGTGGCGCGTGAGCACATGGAGCGCGTCATTAGGTGCGCCCCCGCTGCCTGGCAGTCGGCCGTGCGTGAACGCTTGAATACCGAGGCGCCGCCCATCCTGGCGCGAAACCTGTCTGACCGGGAATGGCTGCAGCAGCCGCCCGAGTGGGCGCAGGCCTGGGATTTGATGCAGGCGGTGGCGGACTATGAGGACGAGTTTGGCCAGGCCAGCCTGTGGAACCTTGACGATTACGAAATCTGCGCCATGGCCAAGAAGCTGGCCGGGGAAGCGGACGAGCTGGACGCATTGGCCATAGGCCAGGGCGCCACGTTGGAAGCGCGGGTGGATTCCATTCGCCTGCTGGTGCGCTGCGTGGGTGTGGCCGAAGACAAGCCCATCACTGGAGAGCCTGCCATCAAGCGGGCACAGGATGCAGCCTGGTGGCGGCGCCGACTGCGCGTGCACGTTGCGCGCGTAGTCGAGGCCGGAGCCGTGGGCCTGGGGCTGGTACACGCGCGCCGTGGCGGGTATGTGAGCAGCGAGGGGCTAGGCCGGCGCCAGGCCCAGCTGCGCCGCAATGCCGAGGCGCTGCAGCGCACGCTGTACCGAAATGAGGCTGGCCAGGTGTACTCGCTGCACGAGCTGGCGGCCCTGGGCAATTCCAACCCTGTGGTACGCGGTGGCGAGCTGATGACGCGCATCAGAGGCGCCGAGGAATACGCCGACGCCCGCGCCCACGTGGGCCTGTTTCTGACCCTGACATTGCCGAGCCGCTTTCACCCGGTGAAGCTGGGCAGCGGTGGCCGCCCGTTCCAAAACAAGAAGTACCAAGGCGCCACCCCGCGCGATGGCCAGCTGTGGCTGCGCGACAAGTGGGCCAAGACACGGGCAGCACTGGCGCGCGAGGGTGTGCGCATGTACGGCCTGCGCGTGGCCGAACCGCACCACGACGCCACCCCGCACTGGCACGCCCTGGTGTGGGCCGAGGACGAGGCCAGCGCCCAGGCCATCGAGCGGTGGGTGCGCCATTACTGGTTGAGCGATGACGGCACCGAGCGCGGGGCCGTGGAAAACCGGGTGAACGTAAAGCGCATGGTGAAGGGCGGCGCTGCGGGATACGTGGCGAAGTACATCGCCAAGAGCGTGGGCAATGTGGCCCTGGCCGAACACATGGACGTGGTGAACGGCCAGCAGATTCAGCTGGACCTGGGGCCAACCGACCCGGCTAACGTGAAGGAAACGGAGCCAGGCCACAAGCGTGTGGACGCCTGGGCCGCAACCTGGGGTATTCGCCAGTTCCAAACCATTGGCATGCCCAGCGTGACGGTGTGGCGCGAGCTGCGCCGGGTGACGCCCGACCAGCTGGAGCTGTTCAGCCAAGAGGGCGACCGCGCAGCGGTGCGGGCCTTCCACGCGTGCCACCGGCGCGGGGAGATTCGGGCCGACTGGCGCCTGTTCATGGAAGCAATGGGCGGCCATGCCCTGCCCCGCAAGTGCTGGCACCTGCGCACGGCCCACCGCACGCCCGAGCCGGGCACGGTGAACAAGTACGGCGAAGAAGTAAAGGTGGGCCGCATCGTGGGCCTGCAGGCCCAGCGTGGCCGCATGCGTGGGCACTGGCTGGTGTCCCGCCGCATTGCCTGGGCGCCGGTTGTTGGCGAGAGCCAACACGCAGCCCAGGTGGGCAATGAAGGCGATGCAGCTGGACAAGCGCAGGGCGACGGCACCGCCACGGCCCGCGCGGCTTTGGCCGCGCCTTGGACAGGTTTCAATAACTGTACGGCCCGCCTGACGGGCGAACTTTCCCGCGCCATTTTTGGGCGCGGCGACCACGAAAAAGAGGACTGGTGCACGCCTGAAGTGGTGGCCCAGTTCCGCGCGATGCGCTCCCAACGATTCGCGGAGGCATTGCAGTGCTGAAAAAACAAGCACCTAAGCACACCACCACCACCGAGGTGCGCAGCCGCATGGCCGAAACGGGCCGCAAGCCCACGCCGCTGCAGGCCCAGGTACTGCTGGCCGCCCGCCGGCGCTGCGACGACATGGGCGACGGCCAGGCCGCGCGCGACCAGATGAAGCGCGAGGTGCTGGAAACGCCGGCCGAGTTGCTGGCCGACCTGCTGACCGCCCTTTCCACCGTGCGCGTGACGCGCGCAGACCTTTTCCAACCGACCACCACAAAGGAGTGATGACCATGAACGCCACCCGCATCGAGCCACGCGTGCATTGCTACCAGCGCCCCCTGCACGGCGGCTACGTCAACGCAGCCAGCACGACACCGGAGCACCTGCGCGCCGTGTTCGACGCCGAGCGCGCGCGCATCGAGGCCGCCCGCCCACGCCGGCGCCGCCGCCTGGCCAACACCAAAACAAACCAGCAGCCCACCCAGCTGCTGCTGGTTGTCTGAATTCAAACGACTGGAGCCGAGAACATGCACCCACACTTCGACGTGCTGCCACTGCGCAGCTACCGCGCCCACCTTGTGCCGCCGCACACCAACCCGGAAGACGTGGAAGACCTGGCCGACGCTGGCCAGCTGCCCACCATCCGCCTGAAAGCCGCGACGGCCGAGCAGGCCGAAGCCAAAGCCCATATCACCACCGGCAAGCAAGTGCTGCGCGTGGAACGGGTGGAGGCCTGAGCGATGACACGACGCAAAGAAACCGCCCTGGCCCACCCAGTGGCCCCCAGCAAGTGGGCAAGCATCCGCCAAGCCGAGCGCGTGAGCTACGGCGGCGCAGTGGCCACACCGCCTCGCGCAAACTGGAAGGCCGGCGGCACATACACCTGCCCCGAGCTGCAGCACCGCAGCCGGGGACAGAGCGTTCACAGCATCGTGCTGGGCAAGCGTGTGGAGGCCGGGCGATGAAAACCTGCAGACCGAGCCAACCCATAAGCGGACTGTTTTTCAACGGTGCTCAGATACGCCTGCGAAATATTGGGGCTGTGGTTGATAGTCAGGACGCCAAAGGTTCGTGGCGGGTAGCGACGATCCACCCGCATGCCCTTGTTGATGCGCAGCAATATGCGGCAACAGGCTGTGCAATGGCCGCAGCGGGTGAAATGTTGGCTGCCCTGCAAGCAGTTGCTGACAAGTTAGGTTCCCGGCCCTATGGGACAGGCTCTTACCTGCCAAAGTCTCTACGGGATCAAGTCTTTGCTGCGATTGACAAGGCCACAAAAGTGGAAGGCGGTTCAGCATGACATTGATACAACGCCAAAACGCGCTGGTGGCCAAGCTAGAGCCGATCCACCTCCGATTCATCGGCATGGGAACCGGCGGTGGCGGTGCATACAGCGGCCACCGCGCACGCCTGAAACGCCAGCACATCGAAGACATGCGGAAAGCCGGCTACAGCCAGCGCGAAGCAGCAGAGAGCGCGCAGCAATGCGACGACGTAGCGCGACTGAACGCCGACCATGCTTTAACTCAGAAAGGTGGAACGCAATGAGCTTGCGCTGGGTGACCGTGGAAAAGGCATCCGAGGAAACCGGCCTGCCTTGTTCATTTTTTCACGAACGCACGGGGTTGTCGGGGGAGTGGCCAGAGCGCACCGTCTGGAAGTGGTTCGAGGGCCGTAAGATGATCGACCTTCAAGAGCTATACAACTTCATCGACAAGCGCCCGAGCATCCAGAGCAAGCGGGGCCGGCGCAAAACACCGCAATGCCACGGGCTCCAGTCAAACCTGCTGTCGGCGTAGTTATTCGAGACCAGCACCTGCAGATTGATTTGCGAACGGTGGGGTTCGGAAAAGAACGCCTGGACCTTCCACCGACGCCAGCGAACATAAGGTACGCCGAACGGCTGCGGGCCGAGATCATGGGCAGGATCGAGCGCGGCACGTTTTCGCTGGCCGACTACTTCCCCGACAGCCCGCGCGTGAAGCGCGACGCGCCCAGCCTCACATTCCAGCAGCTCGCCACTGAGTGGCTGAAAATCAAAACACCAGAGGTGCAGCACAGCACCGCGCACCATTACGAACAGGTGCTTTCCAGCTATCACTTTGACGACTGGCGCGAAAAGCGCATCGTGGAGCTGGACTACCGCGCCACCATGGCGCTGCTGGCCAAGATGCCGGCGAACCCCAAGACCTTCAACAACAGCGCCACCGTGCTGCGCCAGGTGCTGGAGTACGGCTACAAGGCCAAGCTGCTGCGCGAGCCGCTGTTCGAGTCCGTGGAAATGCGCAAGCACCAGAGCCCAGGCCCTGACCCGTTCACCATGGACGAGGTGGAGGCCATCCTGGCCGCCCTGCCTGATGGGCCGCCGCGGAACTACTTCGAGGTGGCGTTCTTTACCGGGCTGCGGCCTTCCGAACTGATAGCCCTGCGATGGTCCAAGGTGGACAAGAAAACCGGCTACATGAAGGTGGACGCGGCCCTTACCCGTTTTCAAGAAAAGGGCACCAAGACGTGGAGCGCCAGAAACGTGGAGCTGTCGGCCAGGGCGCTGCAGGCGCTGGAGCGCCAGCGCGCCGCCATGGGGAAGCGGGCGGTACCGGCTGGGCATGTCTTCACGTCTGACGAAGGGGCACCATTCACCACCACCGACGAGCCACTGCGCAGCTGGTGGAAACCGGCGGTGAAGGCCTCGAAGGTGCGCACACGCGACGCGCGCCAAACCCGCCACACATTCGCCACCATGTGCCTGATGGCCGGCCTTACCCCTGGGTGGGTGGCCATGCAGATGGGCCACTCGCCCGAGATGTTCTTCCGCGTGTACAGCCGGTGGATTCAGGGTGCCGACCAAGGCGCAGAGCGCCGCAAGCTGGACGCCTTCTTGGAAGCGAAAACATAAAGGCGATGCAGAATGCAATCCAGTGCATCCGCCTAACGCTCAAAACTAGTTTCAACCCGGAGCCCGCTTGATGATCAAAATTGGCGATCGCGACTTGTTAGCAAGCCACCTACTACTTGTACCTGCGAATACACGCGCAACCATTGACATGGATGTTTATGGATGGGTGTTCAAAGTAGGGATCACTTTTGAGGATGACCACGCCGAGCAGTCGATAGATATCCGAACTACCAGAGAGGGAGTCGATCTAATTTTCAAAAAGTGGAGTAACACTTTGGGGACTTCACTCGTGACGCCGGGGCGCTTGGCCGCACTGGCAGGCGGCGGTACGCTTGATGTGATGGTCTCAAACTACCGCATAGGCGAAACGAATCAACTCCTGATTCAGTTCTTGCACAACCGGGCAGCATCATGAGCCAGCCCGGAAAAATTACTGCAGATCAGATCACGATCAGCTCGATTCACTCCAATACAGAGCTGACGCTTGTTCAGATAACAGAGGACAAACTACGACTTACTCTGATCGCTCACCTTGGGGCGATAGAAAACAAGAAACGGTGGCATGTGCCCCTAGGGGTGTTGCTGGCCATAGTTCCTGTTTTGCTAACGAGCGAGTTCAAGGACACATGGAACATTGACAAGGCTACGTGGAAGGCATTTTTCATGTTCCTTTCTGCAGGTGCTGGTATCTGGCTCGCTTTATCCATTAGGGATGCGTTTGCATCCACATCGATCGATACTCTGGTTGAGAGGCTCAAGAACGTTGCGAACTGAATGAGTGTTCGCTACGCAATGCCATGCCGCCACCGAACGCACCGGGACAAAGAGCGGGACAAGCGCCCAGAATTAAACCGAAATTAGCAGCATGGTTTTCAGGCCGCCATAGGTAAAGATTCAGCCGAATTCCGCTACTTTCGGCCGTTTCTAGGTTCGATTCCTGTCGAGGGGACCATCACCATACAAGCCAAATTGGCCTCCAGCGCTTGATATATAAGCGCTAGCAGCTACGAAATATGTAGCAAACATCCATCCCATCAAGCAGGCTGCGCCTGCACCGCAGGCAGCCTGCGCGCCGTTGCGGCGCTGCCCATCGACGCCGCCACGATGCAGCCAATGGCGAGCCACTGCACGGTGTCCAGCCGCTCGCCCAGCAACGCCAGGGCCAGCAGGGCCGCCACGGCGGGCTCCATGCTGATCATGATGCCGAAGGCCTCTTTGGGCAGGCGCTTCAGGGCCATCATCTCCAGCGAGATGGGCAGCGCGCTGGAGATGGCCGCCACAGCCACCCCCACCAGCAGCACCGAGGGCGACAGCAGCGCAGCGCCTGCGTGGGCCACGCCCACCGGCACCACCACCAGCGCCGCCACCAGCAGGCCCAGCGACACCGACTGCCCGGCATGCAGGTGCCCGGCCCGTTTGCCAAACACGATGTACAGCGCCCAGAACACGGCCGCCCCCACGGCATACAGCACGCCCAACGGGTCCAGCGTGCTACCACTCAGCCCCAGCGGCAGCAGCAGGGCCAGGCCCACGATGGCGAGAGCCACCCACACAAAATCCACGGCGCTGCGCGATGACCAGATGGCCACGGCCAGCGGCCCCGCAAACTCGATGGCCACCGCCAGGCCAAAAGGCAGGGTCTGGAGTGAGAGGTAGAACATGAGGTTCATCGCGCCCAGCGCCGCGCCATACAGCACCACCGCTTGGGCATCGGCCCGCGACAGACGCCAGCGCCAGGGGCGCCACAACATCAGCATCAACAGCGCCGACAACCCCACCCGCACGGCGGTGGTGCCCTGCGCGCCCACCACCGGGAACAGTGCCTGCTTGGCCCACGAGGTGCCCACCCCCAGGGCGGTGACGGAGCCAAGGACAGCGAGAAAGGGAATAAACCGTTGAAAGGGGGATGCGCTCATTGGCAAAAATGTAGTGCGTTTGGCAGGCGCTGGGGCGGGCTGACCATGCCAGCACCGAGAAGGTGGGTGCAGTGATGCGCGGCCGGGGCGGACACTACAAGGCTGATTGGCCTCTAGCCCTTTATCAGAAAGCGGAAGCAGCTATTTATTTAATAGCAAAATTCCCTAGCACCCCTCAAGGGCCCGTGAACCGGTACACGATGCTGCCGCGCACCACGTCGCCCGGCAGCCACCAACGTACCGGGAAGGCCAGGTGGTTGGGCGCATCGGGGTACTCCATGGGCTCCAGGCAGATGCCATCGCCTGGCTGCCACAGCCAGGTGCCCTGCCCTGGCCCACGGCCCAGGTCGCGGGCCGGGTCGCCTTTGAGGCCGTGGCCTGCGTACACCTGCACGCCGGGGGCGGTGCTCCACACCTGCATGGCGCGGCCCGAGGCGGGGTCGGCCAGTTGGGCGGCCAGGCGCAGACCGGGGGTGGCAGCGGGAGCTACAGAGACTGGGGAGGCATCGTCCAGCACCAGGTAGTGGTCCAGCCCACCGGCCCGTGCCAACTGCTCATGCGGCGTGGCCGTGGCATCGGCCACGCTGCGCGGCTGGCGAAAGTCGAACGGCGTACCTTGCACAGAATCAACGGTGCCCGTGGGGCACACATCGGGGGCCAGCGGCACGTAGCGGCTGGCGGGCACCTGCAGCGTGTGGCCCAGGGAGCTGCCCGCGCCCGCCAGGTTGAAGAAGGCGTGGCCCGTGGGGTTGAACACGGTGGCGGCGTCGGCCACCTCGGCCATCCACTCCATGTGCAGCGCGTTGTCAGGGGTGACCTGCAGGTGCAGCGTCAGGCGCACGGTGCCGGGCACGCCATCGTCTTCGGTGCGGAAGGTGTGGGTGAGCACCATGGCATCGGGCTGCACTTCGGTGACGCCGAACACCTGAAAGCGGCTGCCCAGCGGCCCGCCGTGGTGGTGGTGCGGGCCACTGTTGGTGGGCAACTGCAGCGTGCAGCCGCCGGGCAGATGCAACTTGCCACCCCGCAGCCGCCCCGCCCAGCGGCCAATGAAGGCACCCATGGAGAGCTGCCCCTCAAGGTAGCCCTGCAAGGAGTCGTAACCAAGGGCCACATCCACCAGGCCGCCCTGCCCGTCTGGCACGGCCACTTGCACCAGGCGCGCGCCATAGTTGCTCACCGCCACCTGCAGCCCGCCCGCACCGCGCAGGGTGAACAGGTCGGTGCGCTGGCCGTGCAGTTCTTGTTGAAACGCTTCGCGTGAAAGGGTGTAAGCCATGTGCCCGAGTTTAGAGCGACCAACAAAACGCAGCGCAGCGGCCCTGGCTAGGCGTTTCGCCGCAGGCAGTACAAACAGTACGACAAGGCGAAACAACGACGCCAGGGGCGTTTTGTTCGCCGCTCTTATTTGGCTGGCGTGGCAGAGGGGGCGGAATCCTTGGGGGCCGGGGCATCGCGCGTCACCAGCCAGATGCCACCGCACACCAACACCAGAGCAAGCAGGTTCTTCCACTCCAGCAGCGCCTCACCCAGGTCAGCAATGACCGACAGCCGCACGGTGGTGCAATATGGTTTCAGGCGGGCGCGCAGCTTGCGCCCCAAGCCACCGGCAGCGCCAGTGAGCAAGATACGGTTGCATCGGATCGGCGTCGGGTGACTGGGCATGGCAATTCGGTAGGTTCTTGGTACAGTGGCAACGCAGGACAGTTGAATGTCATCAGTTGTCATACAACAAATGCAATACAGAACGACGAATCGACATAGGGATCACACCGAGAAATGAACACAGAAACCACTCCCCGCCGCAAACCCCGCACGTTGGCCCTGGAGCTGGTGGATTCCCTGGGCGACCGCATTCGTGATGGGCGCCTGGCCGTGGGCGACAAGCTGCCCACCGAGGCGGCCATCATGGCCGAGTTCGACGTCAGCCGCACCGTGGTGCGCGAGGCGATTTCCAAGCTGCAGGCCTCGGGGCTGGTCGAAACCCGCCACGGCATTGGCACGTTTGTGCTGGGCATGGGACAAAACCCAGGCTTCAAGATCACCCCCGAGCAATTCAGCACCCTGCGCGACGTGATTGCCGTGCTGGAGCTGCGCATTGGCGTGGAGACGGAAGCCGCCGCTCTGGCCGCACAACGCCGCACCGACGCCAACCTGGCCACCATGCGCCAGGCGCTGAACGCGGTGGCTCAAGCCGTGGACGAAGGCCGGGATGCCGTGGCGGCCGACTTCCAGTTCCATCTGGAGATTGCACGCGCCACCCAGAACAGCCATTTCACCGAGCTGATGAGCACACTGGGCAGCATGATCATTCCGCGCGCGCGCCTGCAAAGCAGCGAAGACCAGACCGATGAGCGACGGCAGTACCTGCGCCGCGTCAATGGCGAGCACGAGAACATTTTTGACGCCATCGTGGGGCAAGACCCCGACGCCGCCCGCGCGGCCATGCGCACCCACCTGGCCAACAGCCGCGAGCGCCGCCGCCGCGCTCAGGCAGAAGCCAGCTGATCCACCCAGGCCACATTCGCCCAGTGAAGAGCGGATGTGGCATGCGTGTTAACCCGTACGCTTTTTTTTGATTCATGTTGTACGATGACATACAACATGAATCACTCGTGTTCCTGGTGCCCGGCCTTGACGGGCTGGAAGCAGGACTCTTCCACTTTTCTCACCCAACGGAGCCTGAACATGTCCCCACAAGACCTCAAAAGCGTATTGCAAGCCGGCTTGCTGTCCTTTCCTCTGACCGACTTCGACAGCGAACTGCGCTTTGCGCCCAAGCCCTATGCCGATCGCCTGGAGTGGCTGCAGCCCTACGGCGCTTCGGCACTGTTTGCCGCAGGTGGCACGGGTGAGTTCTTCTCGCTGGAGCCCGGCGAATACAGCGAAGTGATCAAGGTCGCCCTGGCCACCTGCAAGAATCGCACGCCCATCATTGCAGGCGCTGGCGGTGGCACCACCCTGGCCCTCAAGTACGCACAAGAGGCCGAGCGCCTGGGCGCCCAGGGCATTTTGCTGCTGCCCCACTACCTGACCGAAGCCAGCCAGGAAGGCCTGATCGCCCACGTGCAAGCCGTGTGCAAGAGCGTGAAGTTTGGCGTGGTGGTCTACAACCGTGGCGGCTGCCGCCTGACGCCTGCCAGCCTGCAAGTGCTGGCCGACACCTGCCCCAACCTGATCGGCTTCAAGGACGGCTTTGGCGATATCGAGAAGTTCGTCAGCATCCGCCAGACCTTGGGCGACCGCTTTGCCTACTTGGGCGGCCTGCCCACGGCTGAGCTGTTTGCCGGTGCCTACAAGGCCATGGGCTGCCCCGTGTACTCGTCGGCCGTGTTCAATTTCATCCCCAAGACGGCGATGGAGTTCTACAACGCCCATGCTGCCAACGACACCGAGACCTGCAACCGCCTGATCCGCGACTTCTTCATTCCCTACATCGCGCTGCGCAACCAGGGTGAAGGCTACGCCGTGTCGATCGTGAAGGCCGGCGCCACCATCAGCGGCCACAGCGCAGGCCCTGTGCGCCCACCCCTGTCGGACCTGAAGCCTGAGGAATTCGAGCAACTGCGCGCTCTGATGGCTCCTCTGGGCCCACAGTAAGCAGCCCACGCAGAACGCATAACCACAAAAAGGCGCACGAACTTGCCCGCAGGTTTCAAGCGCCATTCCGGCCCCAGCCCTCTGGGGCTTTCTGCTTTCCCAACCACCATCCTGAGGAGACACCCATGAACCCCTTCCATTCCCGCTGGACGCTGCACTGCGCTCAAGGCGTGACCCTGGCCGCTGCGCTGGTCACCGCGCCTCTGGTGGCTCACGCCCAGGCCTCTGCCGAAGAGCAAGCCGTGGCTTCGGTGGTCGAAAAGCTGCGGGTCGCCATGGTGGACCCTGACCAGGCCACACTCACCAGCCTGACCAGCCCCTTGCTCAGCTACGGGCATTCGGGCGGCAAGGTAGACACGCAAGCGAGCTTCATCGGCGCGCTGATGGACAAGTCTTCGGACTTTGTTTCCATCTCCCTGTCCGACCAGACCATCAGCATCTCAGGCAACGCGGCCGTGGTGCGCCACACCCTGGCCGGCGCCACCAATGACCGCGGCACCCCCGGCAACGTCACCATCAAGGTGCTGACCATCTGGCAAAAAGATGGCGGCCAATGGCGCCTGCTGGCCCGCCAGGCCGTGCGCCCCGCCTGACGCGCCCCTCCCTACCCTCGTACTGAACCCACCCCATGCACACCTTGAACCGCATCCTCCAGGCAGGCAAATTGGTACCCGCGCTGGAACAAGCCTTGCACGCCCGCTACAGCGTGCACCGCCTGGCCAATGAACCCGATCCAGCCGCCTTCCTGGCAGCGCACGGGGCGCAATTTGATGCGGTGGTGACCAGTGCGGCCATTGGCTTGCCCGCGCAGCACCTGGCGGCACTGCCTTCGGTCAAGGTGATCTCCAGCTTTGGAGTGGGCCTGGACAAGGTGCCGGTCGAAGAAGCCAAGGCCAGGGGCATTGCCGTGGGTTACACCCCTGATGTGCTCAACGACTGCGTGGCCGATACGGCCTTTGCGCTGTTGCTGGACGTGGCCCGCCGCACGGCCGAGGCCGACCGCTTTGTGCGCGCCGGGCAGTGGGCACGCCTGGGCGGCAACAGCTTCGGGCTGGGCCGCAAGGTCAGCGGCGCCCGCATGGGCGTGGTGGGGATGGGCCGCATTGGGCGGATCATCGCGCGCCGGGGCCTGGGCTTTGATATGGAGGTGCGCTACCACACGCGCCGCCCGGTGGCTGGTGTGCCCTGGGCGCACGAGCCCTCCCTGACGGCGCTGGCCGCCTGGTGCGACTTCCTGGTCGTCATCACGTCCGGTGTTCCATCCACGCGCCATCTCATCAACGAAGAAGTGCTCAACGCACTGGGGCCCCGGGGCTTCCTCATCAACGTGGCGCGTGGCACCGTGGTCGATGAAGCTGCGCTGATTCGCGCCCTGCAAGACGGGCGCATCGCCGGGGCCGGGCTCGACGTGTTCGAGAGCGAGCCCCAGGTGCCCGAAGCCTTGACGGGCATGGACAACGTGGTGCTGCTGCCGCACATTGCCAGCGCCACCCACGAAACCCGCCAGGCCATGGGCCAGCGCGTCATGGACAACCTGGACGCCTTCGAGCGCAAGGGGCAGCTGATCTCAGCCGCTTACTGAACACCCCCCTTTTTCTCTTTGCAAACCACTCACATGACCATGAAACACAATCTCATCGGCGGCCAATGGACCGAAGGCGTCCGCACTTACCAAAACACCAACCCGTCCGACATCAGGGACATCATCGGCGACTACGCGGTGGCCAGCCGCGAGCAAGCGCTGGAAGCCGTGGCAGCCGCCCACGCCGCCTTCCCGGCCTGGAGCCTGTCCACCCCCCAGCAGCGCTTTGACATCCTGGACGCCGTGGGCAACGAAATCATCGCCCGCAAGGCCGAGCTGGGCGACCTGCTGGCCCGCGAAGAAGGCAAGACCCTGCCCGAAGCCATTGGCGAAGTGGGCCGCGCCGCTGCCATCTTCAAGTTCTTTGCCGGTGAGGCCCTGCGCCCCGGCGGCGAGGTGCTGCCTTCGGTGCGCCCCGGCGTGGGCGTGGAAATCACCCGCGAGCCCCTGGGCGTGATTGGCCTGATCACCCCCTGGAACTTCCCCATCGCCATCCCCGCCTGGAAAATTGCCCCAGCCCTGGCCTACGGCAACACCGTGGTGTTCAAGCCCGCGGAAGTGGTGCCTGGCTCGGCCTGGGCGCTGGCCGACATCCTGCACCGCGCAGGCCTGCCTGCGGGCGTGTTCAACCTGGTGATGGGCCGTGGCTCTGAAGTGGGCGCTGTGCTGCTCGAAGACGAGCGCATCGCGGGCGTGAGCTTTACCGGCTCCGTCGGCACTGGCCAGCGCGTGGCCGCCGCCTGCGTGGGCCGGGGTGCCAAGGTGCAGCTGGAGATGGGCGGCAAGAACCCGTTTGTGGTGCTGGACGATGCCGACCTGAACGTGGCCGTGGGCGCGGCCATCAACAGCGGCTTTTTCTCTACCGGCCAGCGCTGCACGGCCAGCAGCCGCGTGATCGTGACCGAAGGCATCCACGACCGCTTCGTGGCCGCGATGATTGAAAAGATGAAGACCCTGAAGGTGGATGATGCCCGCAAGGCCGGCACCGACATCGGCCCTGTGGTGGACGACCGCCAGCTGGCGCAAGACCTGGAATACATCGCCATCGGCCAAAAAGAAGGCGCCAAGCTGCACGGCGGCGAGGCACTGGCCACCAACGCAGACGGCGCCCCCGGCTTCTACCTGCGCCCCGCCCTGTTCACCGAAACCACGCCCGAGATGCGCATCAACCGCGAAGAAATCTTTGGCCCCGTGGTCAGCATCCAGCGTGTGAAGAGCTACGACGAAGCCCTGGCCCTGGCCAACGACACGCCGTTTGGCCTGGCCAGCGGCATTGCCACCACCAGCCTCAAGCACGCCACGCACTTCAAGCGCCACGCCCAGGCGGGCATGGTGATGGTGAACCTGCCCACCGCCGGGGTGGACTACCACGTGCCGTTCGGTGGCCGCAAGGGCAGCAGCTATGGCTCGCGCGAGCAAGGCCGCTACGCCGCCGAGTTCTACACCACGGTGAAGACCGCTTACATCCAGGCCTGATAGCACGCAGGGGGGTACAACGCCCCCTGCAGATTTCCGCCCCCCTGCAATCTCTTCAGAGGGACATCGGCACCGCAGGGGTGTGGGCTCTTGGCCTGAGCGCCGACCCGGCCCCAAAGCCCTGCAGGCCCTCATTAGAATCCCCGGCCATGCACATACACATACTCGGAATTTGCGGAACCTTCATGGGTGGCCTGGCGGCCCTGGCCCGCGAGGCGGGGCACAAGGTCACGGGCTGCGATGCCGGTGTGTACCCGCCCATGAGCGACCAGCTGCGCGCCCTGGGCATTGAGCTGATCGAAGGCTTTGGCGCCGACCAGCTCGCGCTGCAACCGGATATGTTTGTGGTGGGCAACGTGGTCAGCCGTGCGCGGCTGGCCGATGGCAGCCCCAAGTTCCCGCTGATGGAAGCCATTCTGGATGCGGGCCTGCCCTACACCAGCGGCCCCCAATGGCTGGCCGAGCATGTGCTGCAAGGCCGCCATGTGCTGGCGGTGGCGGGCACGCACGGCAAGACGACCACCACGTCGATGCTGACCTGGATTCTGGAGAGCGCCGGGTTGCAGCCTGGCTTTTTGATCGGCGGCGTGCCGCTGAACTTTGGCATCTCGGCCCGGCTCGGTGCAGACCAGCGACCCGTTCCCGGCCCCGGCACCCAAGCGCAGCGCCCACTGTTTGTGATTGAGGCCGATGAATACGACACCGCCTTCTTCGACAAGCGCAGCAAGTTTGTGCACTACCGCCCCCGCACGGCGGTGCTCAACAACCTGGAGTTTGACCACGCCGACATCTTTGACGACCTGGCGGCGATTGAGCGCCAGTTCCACCACCTGGTGCGCACCGTGCCACCTTCAGGGCGCGTGGTGGTCAACGGGCTGGAAGAGAGCCTGACCCGCGTGCTGAACACCGGCTGCTGGAGCCAGGTAAGCAGCTTTGGTGCAGCGGTGAGTGACTTCAGCGCCGAGGGTGATCCACAAGCCTTTGATGTGCTGCACCAGGGCCGCAAGGTGGCGCGCGTGGAATGGGCGCTGACGGGCGTACACAACCAGCTCAACGCACTGGCTGCCATTGCCGCTGCCCACGACGTGGGGGTGGAACCCGCCGTGGCGGCGGCCGCGCTGGGCCAGTTTCAGAACGTGAAGCGCCGCATGGAGCTGCGCGGCACGGTGCGCGGCATTGCCGTGTATGACGACTTTGCCCACCACCCCACGGCTTTGCGCACCACGCTCGACGGCCTGCGCCGCAGCCTGGGAACCAAGGCACGCATCCTGGCGGTGTTTGAGCCCCGCAGCAACACGATGAAACTGGGCGCCATGAAAAGCCAGCTGCCCTGGGCCCTGGAACCCGCCGACCTGGTGTTTTGCCACACCGCCGGCCTGGACTGGGACGCCGCTGACGCCCTGGCCCCGCTGGGCGTAGGCCCCGGCCAACGCGCCCAGACGGCCCCCGACATTGCCACGCTGGTGGACCAGATCACCCAGGCCGCCCAGCCCGGCGACCACGTGGTGTGCATGAGCAACGGCGGCTTCGGCGGCATCCACACCCGCCTGCTTGAAACACTGGCCAACCAACCGCTATAAAAACAATAGCTGCTAACGCTTTATGGATAAGCGCTAGCAGCTATTTTGATCTCAAACCCCGCAGGCACTGCACAGGGGCATATACCCTGCCCAGCACGCTTGGGGCTGCGTTCAGTACGTGACGGCCATGGCGGGCACATCGACCCGAATCACCTTCCTGGCCAATGCGGCACTGGCAGCGCGGGCAAATGCCTGGCCCCACTCGGGCTGTGCAAGCAGGTGGGCACCGGCGGCCTGCGCGACGGTCAGCACCTTGTCGGCCAGCAGCACTTTGCCGCTGGCGCGCAGGGGTTCGCAGTCGAGGGCGGTGAACTGGTCGTCCAGCCAGCGGCGCCCCGCCTCGTGCGCCATGGGTTCCGCGCTGGTCAGGTCGAAACGAAACTCCTGGTCGTCGGCCAAGCGGACCGAAACTTCACTCTGCATGGGTTACCTCGTTGGAATGTTGGGGGCGGTAAGAGGGCGGTGGCCCGTGCCACCCACCTCGCACGCGCCACAATCTTGCAGACTGAGCTTACACGGTTCAAAAAGGCGATGGCCTGGGTTTTTTCCCTGTCGGCACATCGCCCCCGCCAACCATCTCAGCGCGAGCGGCGTGCCTGCACTGCGGCCGACAGCTCTGCCAGGGCCACCAGGGAATCGTCCCAACCCAGGCAGGCATCGGTGATGCTCTTGCCATATTCCAGCGCGCTGGCGTCATCCTTGCCAGGGGTGAACTTCTGCGCACCCGCGTTGATGTGGCTTTCAATCATCACGCCGAACACGCTGTGCGAGCCACCAGCAATCTGGCTGGCAATGTCGCGCGCCACGTCCAGCTGCTTTTCGTGTTGCTTGCTGCTGTTGGCATGGCTGCAGTCCACCATCAGCGTGGCGGGCAGCTTGGCGGCTTCCAGGTCCTTGCAGGCAGCGGCCACGCTGGCGGCGTCATAGTTGGGGGCCTTGCCGCCGCGCAGAATCACGTGGCAATCTTTGTTGCCGCTGGTGTTCACGATGGCCACTTGCCCATTCTTGTGCACCGACAGGAAGTGGTGGCCGCGGCTGGCCGACTGGATGGCGTCGGTGGCGATGCGGATGTTGCCGTCCGTGCCGTTCTTGAAGCCGATGGGGGCGGACAGGCCCGAGGCCAGCTCGCGGTGCACTTGGCTTTCAGTAGTGCGCGCCCCAATGGCGCCCCAGGCGATCAGGTCGCCAATGTACTGGGGCGAGATCACGTCCAGGAACTCGCTGCCCGCGGGCATGCCCAGGCGGTTGATGTCGATCAGCAACTGCCGCGCAATGCGCAGGCCTTCGTCGATGCGGTAGGTTTCGTCCAGGTAGGGGTCGTTGATCAGGCCCTTCCAGCCCACGGTGGTGCGGGGCTTTTCGAAGTACACGCGCATCACGATCTCCAGCGTGTCCTTGTATTGCTCGCGCAC
Organism: Acidovorax sp. IB03; assembly: GCF_016406015.1. NCBI lineage: Bacteria > Pseudomonadati > Pseudomonadota > Betaproteobacteria > Burkholderiales > Comamonadaceae > Acidovorax > Acidovorax sp. IB03. Next base: position 92,387 of record NZ_JAEFCH010000004.1, read on the forward strand.
CACTTTCAGGCGGCGGGCATAGTCGAGCGCGGCTGCGGGGTCGTGAATGGAGCAGGGGCCAATGATGACCAGCAGGCGGTCGTCATCACCCGCCATGATGTTGTGGATGTTCTTGCGGGTCTGGCTGATGAGCCCTTCCACCGGCGTGTTGCTGATGGGGAAAAAGCGGATCAGATGCTCTGGAGGAGGCAGCACGGTAATGTCCTTGATACGTTCGTCGTCGGTCTGGCTGGTTTTCTCGACGCTGCGGTACCAGGCATCGCTGGCGGGGGTGGCTTGCAAGCTCATGTTGTCGTCCTCGTAAGGTGGAAAAGGTGAAAAAAAGGGGCTGAAAAACAAAAAACCGCCGGGCTTTGCAGCTGCGGCGGTTGGTATGGGGAGGGTGCTTCAGTTACTTGCGCGTTTTCCTCTCATCCGCCTAGGACCGAGATAAAAAACCAAAAATAAAACGCGCTGCGAACTTGCATGGCGTTCAATGTAGCACAGCCCCAGGGTGGTCTTGCAAGCGGCTTTCGCAAACTTGGCCCGAAAAAACCACACCTGAACCGCCGAGGGCGAAGGCCATGCTCCGAGCGTGGATACGCGTCAGCCTTCACCCAGGGGCGCGCATGCAGCAATGCCTCAGCGACCTAACCAGCGCAAGGCGCGCTGCCACCAAGGCAGACGGCGAGGGGGCGCTAGAGGCTCTGCACCACCCTCACCTCTGCTGCCCTGCTCGTACATGTCGATGAGCAGCAAGGCCTCGCCCAGCGTGCGCCAGGCCAGCAACTCAAACTTGTCAAAGTGCTCGGTCTCGCTGGAGTGGCGAAGCTCCAAGGCCTCTTTCCAGGTGGAAACCGACTGACCCAGCTCCCACAACGCCCGCTGGTACACCCCAAACTCGTACAGGGTGTGCCACCCGGAACCCAGCCCCGTCAGTAGCCGCTGGTGCTCTCGCACGCCCTGAAACAGGGCCGTTGCGGTGCGGTGGATGAGTTGTGTGTCTGTGCTGGTGCGCCGAATGCGCACAGCCTCTTCGATCGCGTTGGACAAAGCGCCCAGGCTGTCGCGCAGCTGGCGCGAATCTTCATCGGCAACGCCTTCACGCAAAAAGCGGCTGATGTCTCCAAACGACTGGAAACTTTGCGACAGAAAAGTGCGCGAAGTCGGCATAGGCCGATTGTGCTGCGCGCCGCAAAAATTGTTACAGCGCAACCCCCCCTGAGTGGCCAGGGTGCAGCCAATGCGCAACAGCCGCACTGGCGGCCCCGCCCTCGCACCCAGGTCGTAGGTGGTCAGGTGGTCAGGCCGTGCCGCCCACGGTAAGGCCTTCGATGCGCAAGGTGGGCTGGCCCACGCCCACGGGCACGCTTTGGCCTTCCTTGCCGCAGGTGCCCACGCCGCTGTCCAGGCGCATGTCGTTGCCGATCATGGTCACCTTCTTGAGCGATTCAGGGCCGCTGCCCACGATGGTGGCGCCCTTGACGGGGTACTGGATCTTGCCGTCTTCCACCCAGTAGGCTTCACTGGCAGAAAACACGAACTTGCCCGAGGTGATGTCCACCTGACCGCCACCAAAGTTGCTGGCGTACAGCCCCTTCTTGATGCTGGCGATGATTTCCTGCGGATCCTTGTCGCCACCCAGCATGTAGGTGTTGGTCATGCGCGGCATGGGGATGTGGGCGTAGCTTTCGCGGCGGCCATTGCCCGTGGGGGCCACGCCCATCAGGCGGGCGTTGAGCGAATCCTGGATGTAGCCCTTCAAGATGCCGTCTTCGATCAGCACATTGCGCTGGCTGGGGTTGCCCTCGTCGTCCACATTCAGCGATCCACGGCGGTCGGCAATGGTGCCGTCGTCCAGCACCGTCACACCCTTGGCGGCCACACGCTGGCCAATGCGGCCGCTGAAAGCGCTGGAGCCCTTGCGGTTGAAGTCGCCTTCCAGGCCATGGCCCACGGCTTCGTGCAGGAGGATGCCGGGCCAGCCCGCGCCCAGCACCACTGTCATTTCGCCAGCCGGGGCGGGGCGGGATTCCAGGTTGGTCAAGGCAGCGTTCACCGCCTCGTCCACGTAATTGCTCAGCTGTGCGTCATCGAAATACGCCAGACCAAAGCGGCCACCACCGCCGGCCGAGCCCACTTCGCGGCGGCCGTTTTGCTCGGCAATCACGGTGATCGACAGGCGCACCAGGGGGCGCACATCGGCCGCTAGCGTGCCGTCGGCACGGGCCACCAGCACCACGTCGTATTCACTGGCCAGGCCCGCCATCACCTGCGCGACGCGGGGGTCCTTGGCGCGGGCGCGCTGCTCCAGGCGCTCCAGCAGGGCCACCTTGGCGGTGCTGTCCAGCGAAGCAATGGGGTCTACACCCTGGTAAAGGCTGCGGCTGGTGGCAATCTTTTTGGCGGGTACGCGCACACGGCCAGTCTGCGCCACGGAAGAAATGGCACGCACGGTGCGCGCGGCATCCAGCAGCGAGGCCAGCGAAATGTCATCCGAATACGCAAAAGCGGTCTTTTCGCCGCTCACGGCGCGCACGCCCACGCCCTGGTCAATGCTGAAAGAGCCGGTCTTCACAATGCCCTCTTCCAGGCTCCAGCCCTCGCTGCGCGTGTACTGGAAGTACAGATCGGCATCGTCCACCTGGTGGGCACGGATTTCCGCCAGCGCACGGGCCAGGTGGCTCTCGTCCAGCCCAAAAGGCGTCAACAGCAGTTCACGGGCGACATCAATGCGTTGGGTGGTGGCTGCGCGCTGTGGCGCTGCGGTAGAGGAGCGAAAGGTCATCGCCGCATTTTAGGCGGGCAACCCCACCCGCACCGCCGCAGGGGAAAACTGCGCTACGCGCTCTGCGAAGCCGAGAGGTCCACCAGCACTGCCACCGGGGCATGGTGCTGCACGGCCTCGATGCCGGCATCGCGGGCTTTGGCGCCGGAGTACATCTGGCTTTGGCCGATGACCTGGCCATTGCCCGCCTTCAACGTGAAGTAAGGTGCGCCGTTGCGGGCACTCAGTCGCCCGAAGCGGGCATCGTCAGGCGCGTGTTTTTTGACGGATTCGATGCCCTGCAGGGCACTGGCGCGCGAGTCGTAGGTCTCGCTGGTCAAGATCACCTGCCCGTTTGAGGCCAGCAGGTTGAAAACAAACTTTTCGTTGGACGTTTTCTTGAGCTCGAACTTTGCCGCCATGGGGAGCACCTCCAGGGGTTAGTGACAACACGCCCCCGGGTTGTAACCCCAGGACAGACCCCGAGGCAAGGGTATTGACCCAGCCCCTGCACCGCCTGAGGGCATCGCCCGGCCAAACCGACGCAGCGCGCTACAGCGGCGCACGGGCCTTGGCTGGCTCCTGGCGCTGCGCGCGCGCCACCGACATGAGAATGCCCAGCGCCAGCCCCAGGGTGACCATGGCCGTGCCCCCGTAGCTGACAAAGGGCAGCGGCACGCCCACCACCGGCAGAATGCCGCTGACCATGCCCATGTTCACAAACGCATAGGTGAAGAAAATCATCGACACGGCACCCGCCATGAGGCGACCGAACAAGGTGCCGGCCCCCATGGCAATGGCCAGCCCGCGCCAGATCAGCAGCAAAAAGCACACGATCAGAAACAGGTTGCCTGCCAGCCCGAATTCTTCGGAATAAGCCGCAAAGATGAAGTCGGTGGTGCGCTCGGGAATAAACTCCAGGTGGGTCTGCGTGCCCGCCATGAAGCCCTTGCCCGTGAGCCCGCCAGAGCCAATCGCGATCATGCCCTGAATAATGTGAAAGCCTTTGCCCAGCGGGTCGCGCGTGGGGTCCAGCAAGGTGCAGATACGCTGCTGCTGGTAGTCGTGCAGCACCGGCCAGCGCACGCCGTCCGCGCACAGCTGGGGTTCAAACCACACGATGAGGGCAATGCCGATGCCCCCCAGCACCACGGGCGGCAGCACCAGCTTCCACGACAGGCCTGCGAAAAAGATCACCGACAGCCCCGCCGCCAGCACCAGCAGCGAGGTGCCCAGGTCCGGCTGCTTCATGATGAGCCCCACCGGAACGGCCAGCAGGGCCCCGGCAGCGACAAAGTCCAGCGGGCGCAACTGCCCCTCGCGCTTTTGAAACCACCAGGCCAGCATCAGGGGCATGGCAATTTTCAGAATCTCGCTGGGCTGGATGACGATGCCCAGGTTCACCCAGCGCTGCGCGCCCTTCTTGGTGATGCCAAACAGCGCCACCGCCAGCAGCAGCGCCACCCCCGCGGCGTACAAGGGCACGGCAAATGCCATGATCCTCTGGGGCGGCACCTGCGCCACCACAAACAAGATGGTTCCGGCAATGAGCATGTTGCGGCCGTGGTCCACAAAGCGGGTGCCGTGGTCGTAACCGGCCGAGTACATGGCCACCAGGCCTGCCCCTGCCAGCAACAGCACGACAAACAGCAAGGGCAGGTCAAACCCCCGAAACAGGGGCAATATGCGTTGCAGGAGAGAGGTTTTTTCAAAAACGGCGGCCATCCCCCAATTATCGGGCTGACGGCTGCGCCGGGAAGTCAGCCCGCTTGGCGAAAGGCCATCACCGCCTGGTTGCGCAAGGTGCGCAGCAAACCCGGGGCCTTGTCGTCCACCACGATGCCGCCAGGAACCGCCTGGTCGGCATAGATGAGTGCAAACGGCTGCCCCTTCATCTGCAGCGGCAGCAACAGAAAAGAGGGGGCGTTGACGCCTTCCACGTACCACCGGGGCAGGCGCGCACTGATGCGGGGCTCCGTGGCATCGTTGATGAGGGTGTCGGCGCCCCGCAGGCACACGGCCGTGAACAAATCGCCGGGCACGTTCAGCGGCACCTTCATGGCACGCACCACGGCTTCGCTGCCTTCGCCCAGGCCAAAGCGGCCGGTGAGCTGGTCGGTGCGCGCCTCACGCAGGCAAAACACCATGCGCCGAAAACCCAGAGCGCGGAACATCGTCTCCAGGATCATGCGCAGCACGTCGTTGAGCTGAAAGCTCTCGACCATGGCGTTGGTGATGTCCTGGATGCCAGCAGCCAGCACCTCGTTCACCTGCGCGACCGACACCGCGCCGCCCGCCTGCGACGCCAGCAACGCAGGCAAGGGCTTGGCTTCGCTGGGCTTGAGTTCCAGGGGGCTGAGGGCGTCGTCCTGCGCGGTGGCGTCTTGCGCCGCCGGGGGCAGCTTCAGCAACCGGGCAGCGGGCGAGCCAGCATCCACCCGCAGGTCCAGTGCCTCGGCCAGCGCCACCAGCTTGCGGCGTGCGCGCAGCGTCGCTTCGTTGACGGCCCGCATGCAAGGGAGCGCTGGCTGCAGAAAGCGGGGCAAAATCAGTCATGGTGCTGGCGGCTCAACAGACCCCGCACAGTGCCGGGTCTTCGTGGCTAGACATCTTATGCCCGCTCAGACCCGCCAAAAGCAGTGATTCCCCTGCCCTGCGTCTTCCGCACACACCCTTCAACGCGCCCATGACCACCACGCACCTTCTGTACCTGCACGGCTTTCGTTCATCGCCCTCTTCGGCCAAAGCACGGCAAATGGCGGCCCATGTGGCGCAGCACCACCCGGCCGTCACCTTCTGGTGCCCGCAGCTGCCGCCCTCGCCCCAGGCCGCGATGGCGCTGGTAGCACAAGGCATTGCATCCTGGCCCAGGGGCGCCATGGCGGTCATCGGCTCTTCGCTGGGCGGCTTCTATGCGAGCTGGGTTGCGCAACACGCAGGCTGCCCCAGCGTGATGCTCAACCCCGCGGTGGACCCGGCCCGTGACCTGGCGCGCTACATCGGCGAGCAAACCAGCTGGCACGACCCGGCCGAGCGTTTTTACTTTCTGCCGGAATACATCGGCGAGCTGCAGGCGCTGGATGTGCGCGGCCGCCCACCTGCTGCGCCCGAGCTGGCCATCATCGCCAAAGGCGACGAAGTGCTGGACTGGCGCGAGATGGTGGCCCGCTACCCGCAGGCCGAGCTGCGTTTGCTCGAAGGCGGCGACCATGCACTGAGCGACTTCACCGAGCACCTGGAGCCCATCACGCGCTTCCTGCGGCTGGCATGACGACGGCTACTGCACGCCCGATGCGCTGGCCGCGCTGGCAGCATTGGCGTGGCGCGCCTGCCAGCGGGCGAAGTCTGCAGGGTAGGCAATGCGGTAGCGCTGCTGGTGCAAAGCCGCTTCGTCCGCCCGGCCCAGGGCCAGGGCGCCGTCCACCACCTTCTCGATCACCCGGGGTTCGGGCGAAAAATGCAGCAAATCCAGCGCCACGGCGTGCATCTGGGCCGCATTGGCGGGCGTTAAATCCTGCGTGGTGAGCCAGGCAAAGCGCACCTGGTCAGAAAACAGCACCCCCTTGGGCTGGGGCACGGCCCGCACATCGCGCAAGGCGGGTGGGCGCTGAGCCACCGGCTTGTAGAGCTGGCTCACCACCCGGTACTGGTAGGCAGCCATGCCCAGCACTGCGGCGCCGATCAGGCACACGGCGGCCCCCAGGCCCCACCCCACAGTGACATCGCCCAGCTTGCTGCCCAGCCAGCGCCACGCCTCGGGCACACCACGCCCCGGCGCGCGCCGCCACCACAGCAGCACCAGCGCAAACAGGGTGGTGACCTGGAAGGGGCCGTACCACAGCGGGTATTCGAGCAGGCTGTGCAGCCCCACAACGGCGACCACGCCCCAGGCCAGCTGGCGCACGGGGTCGGTCTCGCGCCAGGGGCGCGACCACACCAGCCACGCCAGCACGCCGCCGCACAGCAGCAGCGCGGCGGGCAGGCCCAGCTCCACCGCCAGGTGCAGGGGCAGGTTGTGGGCGTTGTCCAGCAGCACGCAAAAACGTTCTTCGGGGAACAGCGTGATGTAGTGCGCGTAGCTCAGCTCCCCCCACCCCCAGCCCGTCCAGGGCTTGAGCGAGATGAGGTGCAGCATGTTCGACCACAGCACCCGGCGTGCGCCGCAGGCGCCCGAGGTGTTGGAAAACCGGTCGAACAGCCCATCAATGCGTATGCCGCTGACCTGCAGCAGCAACTGCGGTAGCGCCCAGGCCGCCAGCACATACAGCACCATGCCCACCAATACCAGGGCGATGGCCTTGCGTGCATCGGTGCGGCGCCACAGGCAGAGCAAGCCCAGCATCAGCAGCCATTGCAGGGCGCCGGTGCGCGAATTGGTGGCGGCAGCGGCCACGGCCAGCACCGCCAGCGCCCCCCCCAGCACCATGCCCATGCCCCACTGGGGGCGCTGCACCCGCTCGGCCCGCACCCACAGCCAGAGCAGGGACCACACGCCCAGCGCCATCAGCGATGCCTGCTGGTTGCGCTGGCGCAGGTTGCCCACCGCCTCACCCGGTGTGGACGGATGAATCCACGGCAAGCCCCAGGGCTCTGCGCCCAGGTACTGCAACAGCCCCACCACGCCACCCAGCACCGCCGCCAGCAACAGCCCCCACGCCAGCGTGCCAGCGGCACGGTTGCCCAGGCGCACGCACTGGGCGCGGGTGACTACCGCCGCCCCCTGCACCAGCCCCCAGGCGGCCAGCACCAGACCACAGGCCCAGGAAAACACCAGCGGCCAAAAATTGGGAGACGGCGGCGCCGTGACCGCGAACAGGAAGGGCAGCGCCACGGCCAGCACCGCCAGCAGCGTGTTGAGGGCAGAAAACGGCATCGTCTGGGGTTTGCGCAAGGGTCAGAAATCAAAAGACAAATAACGAGGCGGCGGCGCCAGCCCACCACGGGGCGCAGGCTGCGCCAGGGTGGGGATCATAGGGGCGCCAGAAAGGCTTTGGGCAAAAAATGCCTCTGGCGCTTATCCAACAAGCGCCAGCAGCTACAAATTCAATAGCATTTCATTTCACCCGGCTTGGCCGGGTCTGCACCGTGCGGGGCGGGCAGACAGCCATGGGAGAATCCCCCGATGCATGCACTGTTTGAAGAAGCCGGCAAATTCATGGCCGGACGTATCCTGTCCGAAGCCGACACCTCGGCCCAGGTTGAGCTCGATTCGGGCAAGCGGGTCAAGGTCAAGGCCGCGAACATTCTGTTGAAGTTCGAAAAGCCCGCCCCCGCCGAACTCATCGCCCAGGCCCAGGCCGTGGCCGAGACGATTGAGCTGGACCTGGCCTGGGAATTCGCGCCCGAGGACGATTTCGGCTTTGCCGACCTCGCCCGCGACTATTTCTCGGAAAACGCCACGCTGGCCCAGCAGGCGGGCGCGCTGTTCCGCCTGTACGAGGCGCCGCATTACTTCCGCCGCGCAGGCAAGGGCCGCTTCAAGAAGGCGCCCGCAGAAATCCTGCAGCAAGCCCTGGCCGCCATCGAGAAGAAGAAGGCCCTGCTCGCGCAAATTGACGAGTGGGCCGCCGCCCTGGGCCGGGGCGAGTGCCCGCAGCCCATCCGCGACCAGCTCTACAAGATTCTGTTCAAGCCCGACAAGAACGCGCCCGAATACAAGGCCGTGGTCGAGGCCAGCCGCGCCACGCACACCGCGCCGCTCGATCTGCTGCAAAAGGCGGGCGCCATCGACTCGGCCTACCAGTTCCACTGGAAGCGCTTCCTGTTCGAAAACTTTCCCAAGGGCACGGGCTTTCCGGCGCTGGCAGCGCCGCAGCCGCCGGCCGACCTGCCGCTGGCACCGGTGCAGGCCTATTCCATCGACGATTCGCAAACCACTGAAATCGACGATGCGCTGTCTGTGCAAGGCCTGGGCACCGGCACCGTGGTGCTGGGCATCCACATCGCAGCACCCGGCCTGGCCATCCAGCCGGGCAGCGCCATTGACCAGCTGGGCCGTGCGCGCCTGTCCACCGTGTACATGCCGGGCTACAAGATCACCATGCTGCCCGACGAGGTGGTGCAGATCTACACCCTGGACGAAGGCCGTGCCAACCCGGCCGTGTCGCTGTACGTGACGCTGAACGAAGCCACGCTGGAGATCACCGGCACCGAAACGCGCCTGGAGCGTGTGCCGGTGGAGGTCAACTTCCGCCACGACCAGCTCGACCACATCGTCACCGAGCAATGGCTGACCGACCCGTCGATTCAGCATGAAAACACGCCGCAGGCCTTGCAGGACAAGCGCGAGCAGCTCTCATTTTTGTATCGCCTGGCCCTGCACCTCAAGGCCCAGCGCGAAGTGGTGCGCGGCAAGCCCGAGAACTTCAACCGGCCGGACTACAACTTCCGCCTCGTCGGCAACCAGGGCGCCGAGCCCACGGGGCACGAGCAGGTGCAGATCAGCGTGCGCCAGCGCGGCGCGCCGCTCGATCTGATCGTGGCCGAGGCCATGATCGTGGCCAACAGCACCTGGGGCAGCTGGCTGGCCGAGCTGGGCGTGCCCGGCATCTACCGCAGCCAGGCCAGCATGGCCCCCGGCGTGAAGGTGCGCATGGGCACCAAGGCGCTGCCGCACGCGGGCATTGGCGTCAAAGCCTATTCGTGGGCCACATCGCCGCTGCGCCGCTACACCGATCTGGTCAACCAGTGGCAAATCATTGCCTGCGCCCGCCACGGCGCCACGGCGGCATTGGCCGCACCGTTCAAGCCCAAGGATGCAGACCTGTTCTCCATCATCAGCAGCTTTGATGCGGCCTACAGCGCCTACAACGGCTACCAGGCGGGCATGGAACGCTTCTGGACGCTCAAGTACATCGAGCAAAACGGCATCACCGAGCTCACGGCGGCCGTCATCAAGGAAGGGCCGGGCGGCAGCTTTCTGGTGCGCGCGGACGACATTCCGCTGGTCTTCCCCGTGCTGGGCGCGCAGAACCTGCCGCGCGGCGCGCGCCTGAAGGTGCGGCTGGGCGAGGTGGATGAAATCACCCTGGACATCCACGGCACGGTGGTGGAACGCCTGGACGACCCGAACGACGCCAGCGACGATGCCGTGGTAGAGGACGAGGGCGACGAAGACGCCGCCGTGGCCGGCCCGATCGCCATCGCCGTGGATGTGAACGAAGCCGACAGCACCGCACCCGCCAACGCCGATAATCCGACGCCGTGAACATCCGCTCGCTTTTCCGCTCCTTCAGCACGCTGCAGATTGCTCTGGGCGTGTCGGTGGCCGTGCACGCGGCCCTCCTCTCGGTGCGCTTCATCGACCCCGAGGGCTTCAACCGCGTGTTCCAGGACACGCCGCTGGAAGTCATCCTGGTCAATGCCAAGTCCACCGAGCGCCCCGAAAAGGCCCAGGCCATCGCCCAGTCCAACCTGGCAGGCGGCGGCGATGCCGCGCAGGGCCGGGCCACCAGCCCCCTGCCCTACTCGGCCCTGACGGCGGTGGGCGACGACTTTGAAGAGATGCAGCGCAAGATGGACGCCATGCAGGAGCAGCAGACCCAGCTGCTCACGCAACTGCGCAAGCAGCTGGCTGCCATGCCCGAGCCCGACCCGCGCAAGCAAAGCGACAGCGGCGAGCAGATGTCGCAGGAAGAAAAGCGCCGCCAGTTGCTGAAGCTGCTGGCCGAGATTGAAAAGCGCATCAACGAAGAAAACTCGCGCCCCAAAAAACGCTACATCAGCCCCGCCACGCGCGAGGAAGCCTACGCGGTGTACTACGACGCGCTGCGCCGCAAGGTGGAAGACAAGGGCACCGAGAATTTCCCCGAGCAGGGCGGCAAAAAGCTGTATGGCGAGCTGATCATGATCGTCACCGTCAACCACGACGGGCGCGTGCTCTCTACCGAAGTGGTGCAAGGCTCGGGCAAGCCCGCGCTGGACCGCCGGGCCGAAGCCATTGCCCGCGCCGCCGCGCCGTTTGGCCGCTTCACCCCCGAAATGCGCGCCAAGGCCGACCAGGTGGCCATGGTGGCCCGCTTCAAGTTCACCCGCGAACAGATCCTAGAAACCAGCGTGCGGTAACCCCCTTCAGGCGCCTGCGGACTGGCGCAGCCAGCTTCGCGGCAGCCCTGGCCTGCCCCCTGCATGCAGCCCTTGTTGTTCCCATGAACTCTTCGACGCTTACCTCCGACCTGTACTGCGTGATGGGCAACCCCGTAGCCCACAGCCGCTCGCCTGCCATCCACGCCCGCTTTGCCGAACTCACCGGCCAGCACCTGCGCTACGAGCGCCGACTGATCGCGCTGGACGGCTTTGCGCAAGGCGTGCGCGGCTTCATTGCCGAAGGTGGGCGCGGCTGCAACATCACCGTGCCCTTCAAGTTCGAGGCCCCGGCCCTGGCCAGCGTATGCAGCGAACGCGTGCGCCTGGCCGGTGCCGCCAACACACTGAGCCTGCAACCCGATGGCAGCATCCACGCCGACAACACCGACGGCCTGGGCCTGGTGGCCGACATCACCCGCAACGCAGGCGTAGCTCTGCAAGGCGCGCGGCTGCTGCTGGTGGGCGCGGGCGGTGCCGCGGCTGGCGTGCTGGGCCCGCTGCTGCAGGCCGGTGTGCGCCACATCACCATTGCCAACCGCACCGTGGCCAAGGCCGAGGCGCTGGTGGCCTCGCACAGCGCTCTGGCGGTGCTACAAAAAGCAGAGCTGCTGGCGCTTGCTCCGCAAGCGGTAGAGGGCGATTTTGATGTCATCATCAACGCCACCGCCAGCAGCCTGGCGGGCGACGCCGTGCCGGTGCCCGCCAGCGTGCTGCGCCCCGGCAGCCTGGCCTACGACATGATGTACGGCCCCGCTGCGCAAGGTTTTCTGGACTGGGCCCAAGCCCACGGCGCCGTGGCGCGCGACGGCCTGGGCATGCTGGTGGAACAGGCCGCCGAGGCGTTTGCCATCTGGCGCGGTGTGCGCCCGCCATCGGCCCAGGTGCTGGAAGAACTGCGCCGCGCCCCGCACTGACACAGCCATGCGCGCACTGCCCGTCACACCCTGCAACACCCCGGAGCCCAAGCCATGAGAGCGCTGCTACGCTGGCTGGGCCTGGTGCTGCTGGCCCTGGTGGGCCTGCAGCTGTTCTTTGTGCTGCGCATTGCGGCCATGGCGGCCATCAACCCCGAATCCACCACCTTCCAGCGCTCAGAAGCCTGGACGCTGCTGACCAACAAGGGCAGCGTGCCGTGGCGCCAGCAGTGGGTGCCCTACGGCAGGATTTCCGACCACCTCAAGCGCGCCGTCATCGCATCGGAAGACGATGGCTTTGTGAACCACGAGGGCGTGGACTGGGCCGCGATTGAAAAGGCCTGGGAGCGCAACGCCAAGGCCGAGGCCCAGATCGCCAAGGCCCAAAGCCGCGCCCCCGACCGCCCCGTGCGCGCACCCAAGATCCGGGGCGGCTCCACCATCACCCAGCAACTGGCCAAAAACCTGCTGCTCTCGGGCGAACGCACGCTGCTGCGCAAGGGGCAGGAATTTGTGCTGACGCTGCTCCTGGAACAAATCCTGAGCAAAGAGCGCATTCTGGAGATTTACCTCAACAACGTGGAATGGGGCGAAGGCGTGTTTGGCGCGGAAGCCGCTGCGCAGCACTACTTCAAGAAAAGCGCCGCCCAGCTCACCCCCCCCGACGCTGCCCGCCTGGCCGTGATGCTGCCCGCGCCCAAACGGTTTGAGAAAACGCCTGGCTCGGCGTATCTGGCGGGGCGCACGCGGGCGATTCTGGGGCGCATGGGCAGCGCAGAACTGCCTTGACCCCACCACCCCGCCTTGGGGTGTAGCGCAGGGTTATAGGTCGCACGCTCAGGGGATGTTCACCTCCTGGAATTCCACCCGGCGCCGACGCGGGTCGAACAGCCCGCCTTCGGGCAGCACATGCATGCGGATGTCGGCGGCCTTGGCCATGGGCCCCCGGTCGTCCACGATCTGCGCACGGCGGGCATCAAAAATCTTCACGTAGTAGTTGCCCAGCACCTCCCACTGGCCGTCTGCGCGCACCAGCAGGGCGGTCTCTTCATCAATGCCCACGCCAATGAGCTGGGGGTGGTCGAGCACCGCGCTGATGAGCCGGTTGTAGCGGGCGCGGTGCATGAAATGCTGGTCCACGATGGCGCCCTTGAAGAAGCCGAAGCCAGGGGCCAGTTCCTTCATGCCGCGTGCGATGTTGACCTGCTCCTCTTCATCGGAATTGCGCGGCGTGCGCCACTTGCCGGTCAGCATCAACCGGCTCATGACCGAAGCCCCGGCCGAAGTGCCGCCCACCACCGCGCCTGCCTGGTAGCGCGCCTCAATGGCCTGCAGCGCGCGCGTGCCCACCAGCAGGCTGGACAGGCGCGACTGGTCTCCGCCAGAAAACCAGAAGCCACTGAACTTCTCCAGCGTCTGCGCCACAGCGGTGCTGTTGACATCAGTGGGCCGGATTTCCACCACCTGGGCCCGGGCGCCCAGGCCCTCCAGGTCGCGCACCAGCTCCTGCGCCTCTTCATCTGACTGGGAACTGGCCATGGGCAGCACGGCAATGCGCGCGTTTTCGGGGCCGCCGGCCAGCGCCACAAAGCGCTGCTGCACGCTCAGAGGGGTGTCCCCACCGCCCACGATGAGCAGATTGCCCTGTGGGCGGCTGAACAAACGGCCCACCGCCTGCAGGGCGCTGCCGCCCAGGCCACCGGCGCCACCGGACGTTTGCGCCTGCACCGAGGCACCCACGCCCAGCGCTGCCGCCATGCCCCCCAGCACGCGCAGCGCCCCCCGGCGTCCCATCACAAACCCATCACTTTTCACCATGGAATGAAACCCAACCAATGAGCCTGTGTTCAACGCAGCCGGGGCTTGCCACACCATGACGATGCGCGCGCAGTTGAGGCGCGCCCTGCAGCTTCGTTTGTCAAGAAATACCTGGAGCCGACCGTGCAACACCGGGCGTGGCGCCCCACCCGCCCCGGAGCACCAGGTGGGGCGCGCATTCTAGGGCCTGCATAACGGCTGGGCATCACACCCCTGCCCGTATGATCCCCGCCATGCTTGCCAAGTTAATGAGTTACCTTCTGCTCGGCGTGGTGCGGTTTCTGACGGGCTCCCAGGCGCGCTGGTACGGCTGCCCCCCCAAGGCCGAGCAGCGCATCTACTTTGCCAACCACCAGAGCCACGCCGACATGGTGCTGATCTGGGCTGCGCTGCCCGAAGAGCTGCGCAGCATCACCCGGCCCATCGCCGCCAAGGATTACTGGACCAAAACCCCCTTCAAGCAGTGGATCACCACCGCCGTGTTCAACGCGGTGTATGTGGACCGGCAAGCCAGCCCTGCGCGCACGCCAGCCCCGGCCGCGGAGGCTGCAGGCAACGCCGCCCCGGCGCTGGACAGCGCCGCAGAAACCGCCGCCCCCGGTGGCCCCGACCCGGCCCCCGAGCCCGCCGCCCCGCCCTCGCCCGAAGCCCTGCGCGCTGCGCTGCCTGACAGCGACCCGCTCGCCCCGCTGGTGCGGGCGCTGGAAAGCGGCGATTCGATCGTGATCTTCCCTGAGGGAACACGCGGCCATGGCGACGAGCCCCAGCCCTTCAAGTCGGGCCTGTACAAGCTGGCGCAGATGTTCCCGAACGTGGTGCTGGTGCCCGCCTGGATCAACAACGTGCAGCGCGTGATGCCCAAGGGCGAAGTGGTGCCGGTGCCCATCCTGTGCTCGGTGACGTTTGGCGCGCCGATTGCGCTAGAGCCCGGGGAAGAGCGCCGCCCCTTTCTCGACCGTGCCCGCCGCGCGGTGATGGCCCTGCGCGAGGTGTGAGATGAAGACCCCCCTGAGTCGCTTTGCGCGTTCCCCCCAAGAGGGGACGACGCCCTCACTGCAGGGCGGCCTTTGCTCGGCGTCCCCGGCAGGGCCAGCGCCCATCGCAAAGTCAGCATTGAATGGGTCGATATGGGATTTTTGGAATGAATAGTTTTTTGCGCAACCTCACCACCTCGCAGCAGATCGGTGCCTTGTTCATCGTGGTGTTTGGCGTGCTCTCGCTGGCCACCCTGTGGGGGTTTTTCCGTTCGCTGCGCGAGCACGCCAGCGACGACCCGCAGGCCGAAGCACATGCGCAGGAGGTCAAGCGCTTTTGGGGCCTGATCAAAACTTCGTGGGTGATGGCCACGGTGTTCTGGATTGGCTGGGCGCTGGGCGACACAGTGGCCACGGTGCTGTTTGCCATCGTCGGCTTTTTTGCGCTGCGCGAATTCATCACGCTGTCGCCCACGCGGCGGGGCGACCATCGCAGCCTGGTGCTGGCCTTCTTTGTGGTGCTGCCGCTGCAGTTCACCATCGTGGGCAGCCGCATGTTCGACCTGTTCACCGTGTTCATCCCGGTGTACGTGTTTCTGGCGCTGCCGGTGGTGAGCGCACTGGCCAACGACCCCGAGCGCTTTCTGGAGCGCAACGCCAAGCTGCAGTGGGGCATCATGGTCTGCGTGTACGGCATGAGCCATGTGCCCGCGCTGCTTCTGCTGGACTTCCCTGGTTACCGCGAAAAGGGCGCGTTCCTCGTCTTCTTCCTGGTGTTTGTGGTGCAGACCTGCATGCTGGTGCAGCACCTGGTGGGGCAGCGCTTTCCGCACAAGCCGGTGGCGCCCCAGGTGAGCCAGAGCTTTCAGTGGGCGAGCTGGCTGGCCGGTGTGGCCGCCGGGGGGCTGGCGGGCGGGCTGCTGTCGTTCATCACCCCGTTCAAGCCGGGGCAGGCGCTGGGCATGGCGCTGCTGGCCTGCTTTGCAGGCAGCCTGGGGCATCTGGTGATGAAGGCACTCAAGCGCGACCGGGGCGTGACCAGCTGGGGCATGCAGGGCATGTCGGTCACCGGCGCGGGCGGCCTGCTCGACCGCGTGGACGCGTTGTGCTTTGCCGCCCCCGTGTTCTTCCACTCCACCCGCTGGTACTTCGGTCTTTAAGCAAAATTGGCCGCTGGCGCTTATTGGATAAGCGCTGGCAGCTACAAAATCAATAGCACATGCGTATTTTAGGGATTGACCCCGGCCTGCAGACTACCGGCTTTGGCGTGGTGGATGTGGACGGCCACCGGCTCAGCTACGTGGCCAGCGGCACCATCCGCACCACCACACTGGCCCTGGGCGACCTGCCCGGGCGGCTGAAGATTTTGTTCGACGGCATCACCGAAGTGGCGGCCCGCTACGAGCCCGATGTGGCCTCGGTCGAAATCGTGTTCGTCAACGTCAACCCGCAGTCCACCCTGCTGCTGGGGCAGGCGCGGGGCGCGGCCATCACCGCCCTGGTGGCCAGCAACCTGCCCGTGGCCGAATACACCGCGCTGCAGATGAAAAAAGCCGTGGTGGGCCACGGCCGCGCCGCCAAAAGCCAGGTGCAGGAGATGGTGCGCCGCCTGCTGCAACTGCCCGGCCTGCCCGGCACCGATGCGGCCGACGGGCTGGGCCTGGCCATTACCCACGCCCACGCGGGTGCCGCCATGGGCCGCCTGGGCGAAACCGCTACGCTGAACCGCCGCCAGCACGCCATGTACAAGGGCGGGCGCAGTTACTGAAGGGGTTGGCATCGCCCCCTGCTTATCGCCTGAATTTTTATAGAGAATCGGCCTCTAGGGATGTCCTGCATAACTCCCTGCAGTCTGTGATAGCGCGGTCTCGGGCCATCCGCTGCGTTGCTTTTTTGGCCCATAGCCCCGCTATGGGCTGCAAAAAGACGCCTTGCGGCCTGTCCCGATCCGCACTACCACCGACCCGCGAGGGTTATGCAGGACATCCCTAGCGCTTATCCAGCAAGCGCCAGCAGCTCACCTATTGATAGCAAAAGCCGGTTGACGATCAGCGCCCCAGCCCGCGCTTGAGTCCCTTGAGCAGCAACAGCACCTGGTTGGACGCGTGGCGGCAACTGGTGTTGAAAAGGTGCAGCGCCTTGGGCTGGTCGCCCGCACGCATCTGATCGACCACTGCGGCCGCCTGCTGGTGAAAGTACTGGTGGCGGGCCACCAGCATGCCAAACGCCGGGTAGTGGCCCAGCCGCAGCCGCCCGGTGCCGCCCAGCCAGCGCCCCAGGTCACACCGGTCGGCACTGCAAATGGGCTCGGCCTGCGGCACCTCGCCCGAGCGACCATGCACCAGGTCTTCCAGCTGCTGGCGCCACACCTCGTGGTTGGCAATGGCGGCGTCCAGGTCCAGCTCGGTCATCAGCGTGGCAGCGTATTCCGGGTCCAGCACCAGCTCGCTGCCGTTGTCTTCCATGGCCCAGGTGGTTTCTGCGCTGTCGGGGTCTTGTTCGCGGATCTTGAAAAAACGGCTGAAAAAGCCCATACCTTGCCTTGGTTGATGAACGGGGAAGTGCGGAGGCATTCCGCAATCGGCGCCACCATTCAGAAACATTTTGTATCGCATCCTGTGTTTTGGCTATCAAAAAAATGCACTCCCGTGCTTTTGCAAGGCAGAGCAACCCCGCTGGCGGGCACAGCTCCCCACCAGGGCCTGCAGACTGCGGTCAGGCGGCGGACAATAACGGCATGAACGCACCCACTCCCACCCATCGCCCTGCCCTGTCCATGCTTGATCTGGTCGCCGTGCGCGAAGGCGGCACCGTGGCCCAGGCGCTGCAAATCGCCCTGCGCACCGCCCAGCACGCCGAAAAGCTGGGGTTTGCGCGCTACTGGCTGGCCGAACACCACAACATGCCGGGCATTGCCAGCTCGGCCACGGCCGTGCTGGTGGGCTACATCGCGGGGGGCACCTCGCGCATCCGCGTGGGCTCCGGCGGTGTGATGCTGCCCAACCATGCCCCACTGGTGGTGGCCGAAGCCTTTGGCACGCTGGCAGAGCTGTACCCCGGCCGCATCGACCTGGGCCTGGGCCGCGCCCCGGGCACCGACCCCGCCACCATGCGCGCCCTGCGCCGCAGCCGTGTGGAAACTGCCGACGACTTCCCGCAGGATGTGGCCGAGCTGCAGCGCCTGCTGGGCCCCGTGCAGCCAGGTCAGCGCCTGGTGGCCATGCCTGGTGCGGGCACCAACGTGCCGATCTGGCTGCTGGGCTCCAGCCTGTTTTCTGCGCAACTGGCCGCACAGGAAGGGTTGCCCTACGCCTTTGCGTCGCACTTTGCGCCGCGCCTGATGCACCAGGCCATTGACCTGTACCGACGCCTGTACCAGCCATCGGCCGCCTGGCCCAAACCGTACGTGGCCATTGGCGTGCCCTTGATTGCCGCCCCCACCGACGACGAGGCCGAATACCTGGCCAGCAGCACGTACCAGCGGGTGCTGAGCATCCTCACGGGTAACCGCCTCAGCCTGCAGCCACCGGTCGAGAACTACGCTGCCCGCCTGCAACCGCAAGAGCGCGCGGCCATTGGCGACTTTCTGGCCGCCGCCGTGATTGGCGGGCCCGATACCGTGCGTGACGGCCTCACCACGCTGGCGCAAGAAACGGGTGCCGATGAGCTGATTCTGGTGTGCGACGTGTACGACCCTGCGCTGCGCCTGCGCTCGCTGGACATTGCCGCCCAGGCGCACAGCGCCATGGGGCAGGCCACAGCCGCTGCGCTGTGAGAGCCTGCTCGGCGGACCGGCAGGCCATCGGCCGATCACGGCGCAGGTCACCGCCATGCGCTAGGCATAAGGCCCCCGCACATTCCCAGGCACCCCGGTCACACCGAGCGGCTACTATCGCGGGGGCAGCATTGCCTTGAGCGCAGTGCCCCTTTGCCCCCGACACCGCCACTGATTCATGCCCGCTTTTTCTTTTGAAGCCCTGGACGCCCAGGGCCAGACCCGCAAAGGCCTGCTGGAGGCCGACACCGCCAAGTCCGCTCGCAGCATGCTGCGCGCCCAGGCTTTGGTGCCCCTGACGGTGGAGCTGGTGCAGACGGGGCAGACTGCCGCGGGTGGCGGCACCTCGCTGGGCCAGCGCCTGTTCACCCGCCCGGTGTTCAGCGCCACCACGCTGGCGGTGTGGACCCGGCAACTGGCAGGGCTGGTGTCATCAGGCCTGCCGCTGGAGCGGGCACTCACCGCCCTGAGCGACGAGGCCGACGACGAGCGCCAAAGCCACCTGGTGGCCGCCTTGCGCGCCGAGGTCAATGCGGGCTCCACCTTTGCCCGCGCGCTGAGCCAGCACCCGCGCGAGTTTTCCGACATTTATTGCGCCGTGATCGGTGCGGGCGAGCACAGCGGCAACCTGGGCATGGTGCTGGAGAAGCTGGCCGACGACCTGGAAGACCGCCAGGCCCTCAAGGCCAAACTGGTGGGCGCGGCGCTTTACCCCGCCATCGTCACCGTGGTGGCCATCGTCATCGTGCTGTTTCTGGTGGGTTACGTGGTGCCCCAGGTGGCCAGCGTCTTCGCCGGCACCAAGCGGGCGCTGCCCTTCCTCACGGTGATGATGCTCACCATCAGCTCTATCGTGCGCAACTACGGCTGGTGGATGTTGAGTGCTCTTATTTTGATAGCTGCTAGCGCCCGCTGGGCGCTGACTCTGGAGTCTTTTCGCCAAAAGTTTGATGCTGCCTGGCTCAACCTGCCGCTGGTCGGCAAACTGGCACGCGGCTACAACGCCGCCCGTTTTGCAGGCACCCTGGCCATGCTGGCGGGCGCGGGCGTGCCCATTCTGAAGGCACTGCAGGCGGCGGCCGAAACCCTCAACAACCGCGCCATGCGCGCCGACGCGCTGGATGCGCTGGTGCTGGTGCGCGAAGGTGCGCCGCTGGCCTCGGCCCTGGCACAGAAGAAGCGCTTTCCGGGCCTGGTGTCCATGTTCGCCCGCCTGGGTGAACAAACCGGGCAGTTGCCGCTGATGCTGCAACGCGCCGCCACACAAATCTCCACCGAAGTGCAGCGCCGCGCCCTGCAACTGGCCACCATCCTGGAGCCGCTTTTGATCGTGGGCATGGGCCTGATCGTGATGACCATCGTGCTGGCGGTGATGCAGCCCATCATCGAACTCAACCGCTTCGTGAAATAACGCCCCCGGCAGAAAAACCGCACCATGGCCGTAACGCTGGACGACAAACTGGTGGTGGCGATCTCGTCACGCGCGCTGTTTGACTTTGAAGAGGAAAACCGCGTTTTCGACCCCCTGGACCCGCGCGCCTACATGGAACTGCAACAGGCGCGGCTGGAAGTACCGGCCAAACCGGGGGTGGCCTTCCAGCTCGTGAAAAAGCTGCTGGCCTTCAACACCGCCCACGCCCGCAATGTGGAGGTGGTCATCCTCTCGCGCAACGATCCGGTCAGCGCGCTGCGGATTTTTCGCTCGGCCAAAGAGGCAGGCCTGCCCCTGGAGCGGGGCGTTTTCACCCAGGGGCGCGACCCCTTCCGCTACCTGCGGCCGCTGGGGGCGCACCTGTTTTTGTCGGCCAACGAGCAGGACGTGAGCGAAGCGCTGGCGCTGGGCTTTCCGGCTGCGCGGGTGCTGACCGAATCGGTAGCCGCCGGAGTCGATTACCCCCACGAGCTGCGGATTGCGTTTGACGGCGACGCGGTGCTGTTCTCGGACGAAGCCGAGCGCGTGTACCAAACCGAAGGGCTGGAAGCCTTTCAGACGCATGAAATCAACAAAGCCGAGCTGCCGCTATCTGGCGGCCCATTCAAGCCCCTTTTGGCTGCGCTGCACCAGTTGCAGCAGCAGGCGGGCGCCTCGGGCATGCGCCTGCGCATCGCACTGGTCACGGCCCGCAGCGCCCCCGCGCATGAGCGCGCCATCAACACGCTGATGAAATGGAACCTGGCGGTGGACGAAGCCATGTTCCTCGGCGGGCTTGAAAAAGGCCCGTTCCTGCGCGAATTCGAGCCCGACTTTTTCTTTGACGACCAGACGGGCCATGTTACCTCAGCCGCGCTGCATGTGCCTTCAGGCCACGTGCGCGCCGGTATTGCAAACCCACCGCTGGTGGCGGATGAAGCCACCGAGCGGCGTAAGCCCAAGGCCTGATCCTGTGCAAAGGCATGTGAATGCGCGCAACCACCGGTAAAAGGCCCGTCGCCACGGTTGCAAATCCAGCACATTCACCCCAAATGCCAAGCTACACACCTGAGGAGCACGCTTTGCTGTTGATTCGAACACTGTGGTTTTGCAGCGCTGCCTTGCTGGGCACGGCGGCGATGGCACAAGGCACGCCCACCCCCACTGAAACCGCACCCTCGCAGGAAGCAGCGCTCACCAAGGGAGAGTTGAAGGCGATGCGCGACTTCAAGATGCTGGATTTCAACGGCGACGGCAAGCTCAGCCGCACCGAGGTGAAGCTGTTCCCGCGCCTGTCAGCCGCATTCGACGATGCGGACACCAACCACGACAACTACGTTTCGTACGAGGAAGTGCGCGAATTTGCCGTCAAGTACCGCGCCGAACGCGACCGCCAAAAAGCAGCGCAGGCCGCACAGCCCCCCATTCAAGAGGCGCCTGCCATCCAAGGCGCGCCTCTCAAGGCCGAATGAGATGCTGGTGGGATGGGAAAACACCCGCCGCGTTCCCTTGGAGTCACAAACCCGTGGTGCGCTTGATCTTCGGATCTGAATAAGTCAGATCTTCTTTTTTAACCTGCTGGGCCAGGCGCTCCTGCTGGGTCACCTTGTTCACTTCTTGCGCCATCTCCACCGCGCTGCCGCTGGCGCGCCACATGGACTGGATCAACTCCAGCAACTGCTTGTAGATGGGCTCTTTGGGTGGCTCAGGGGGTTCCTCCACCGTGTCTTTTTTCTTGACTTCAGTCCAGTCCCGGTTCGTAGCATCGGGGGCAGACGGCTTGTCAGGCTCGCGCACCACGGCGCCCTGACCCAGTCTGTCGATAGACTCGACGGGGTTGGGGGCGTTGATAGGACGCACCGGCGGTGCGCCAGAAGCCCCAGTGGAATACAAATCGGCGCCCTGAGGACGCCAGGCAGGCGATCGGTCAACAGGTGGCATTTGCATGACATGGGCCCATGGTGAAATGAAAAAGCGAAGGCTTTACCGCCTCCTTCGTAATCCATTTCGGCAAAAAGAAGGGCAAATTAAGCCTTTTTTCACCTTTTGGGCCAAAACCAGGGTTTACCCTAGTTTTTCACACCTCCACCCAGGCGAATTACAAGAAGCGCTCCAGCAGCTTGCGGGAATGTTTGTCCAGAGCGGTGGTGTCAGGCACTTTGAACTGCCCGCCTTCGCCTGCGGCAATCAGCAAACGCGTGCGTCCAGCCAGGCGGCGGATGTCTTCCTCCGCCTTCAGCACCAGGCGGGCCGCACCACGGTCCGTGATCACATCCCAGGTACTGGGGGTGGAGAAGCTGGACACCGCCACGATTTTTTCAATGGTGGGCACAAACTCCCGCACCGCCAATTCTTCTTCCAGCAACTGCCGCTGGGGCGCTGGCAGCGTATCGATGCGGTCTATCCACAGCAGCTCGTGTCCATCTGCGCCCACGAGGGAAAGGCCCTCCTGGGGCGCCGCGATGGGGAAGGCTCGCACAGGCACCACGCCTTCGTGCGCTGTGCCGTCTGGCAGGGTAAGCACCAGACGCCCGTGGGGATTGCGGTGAAGTTGCACGGAAGCAGCCAGGGCGGGGGTAGCTGAGCCAGCAGGGGAATGGTTTTGCGAAGTCATGTCTTCTCCGGGCTCAGGAGTTACCTGCAGGGTGGGCTGGGTGCAGCAGGCTGCTGTCGATGATGACGCCGGCGGCCTGTGCGTCTTCTTCGGCACGACGGGCTTGCGCTTCGTACAGGCGCCAGTAGGCCCCCTGCTTGTCCATGAGTTCGTCGTGTGGCCCGACTTCCACCACTTCGCCGCGGTCCATCACCACCAGGCGATCGGCCTTGCGCAGGGTGGAGAGACGGTGGGCAATGGCAATCGTGGTGCGGCCTTGCACCAGGTTGTCGAGCGCCCGCTGGATTTCCTTCTCGGTCTCGGTGTCCACGGCTGACGTGGCCTCGTCCAGAATCAGGATGCGGGGGTCAATCAGCAGCGCGCGGGCAATCGAAATGCGCTGGCGCTCGCCGCCCGACAGCCCCTGGCCGCGCTCACCGACCAGCGAGTCGTAGCCGTGCGGCAGGCGCAGGATGAATTCGTGCGCATGGGCGGCACGCGCGGCGGCCACGATTTCTTCGCGCGTCGCGTCGGGCTTGCCATAGGCAATGTTCTCGGCAATGGTGCCGAAGAACAGGAAGGGCTCTTGCAGCACGAGGCCAATGTGGCGGCGGTAGTCAGCCACCGCAAAGCGGCGGATGTCGATGCCATCTACCTGGATGGAGCCATCGCTCACGTCATAGAAACGGTTGATCAGGTTGACCAGCGTGCTCTTGCCCGAGCCGCTGTGGCCCACCAGGCCAATCATTTCGCCCGCCCGGATCTCCAGGTCGAGCCCCTTGATCACGGCGCGGCTGCCGTAGCGAAAGCCCACGTTCTGCATGGTGATGGAGCCGGCGATCTTGTCCACCTTCACGGGCTGGGCCGGGTCGGGCACGTTGCTGACGTGGTCCAGGATGTCAAAAATGCGCTTGGCCCCCGCCGCCGCCTTCTGCGTGACGGAAACGATGCGGCTCATGGAATCCAAACGGCCATAAAACCGCCCGATATAGGCAATGAAGGCAGTGAGCACACCCACCGTGATCTGGTTGCGCGACACCAGCCAGATGCCGAAGGCCCACACCACCAGCAGCCCGATTTCGGTGAGCAGCGACACCGTGGGCGTGAACAGGCTCCAGGTCTTGTTCAGCTTGTCGTTCACTTCCAGGTTGTGCTGGTTGGCGTCGCGAAAGCGCTGGGCTTCGCGCTTTTCCTGGGCAAAAGCCTTCACCACGCGGATGCCGGGGATAGTGTCGGCCAGCACATTGGTCACCTCGGACCACACGCGGTCGATCTTTTCAAAGCCGGTACGCAAGCGGTCGCGCACGGTGTGGATCATCCAGGCAATAAAAGGCAGCGGCACCAGGGTGACCAGCGCCAGCCAGGGGTTGATGGAGAACAGAATCACCGCTGTCATGAAGATCATGAGCACGTCGGTGATGAAATCGAGCGCGTGCAGCGACAGGAAGACGTTGATCCGGTCAGTTTCAGAACCGATGCGCGCCATCAGGTCGCCCGTGCGCTTGCCGCCAAAGTAGTCGAGCGACAGGCGCAGCAGGTGCTCGTACGTGGTGGTGCGCAGGTCGGCACCGATGCGCTCGGACACCAGCGCCAGGATGTAAGTGCGGGCCCAAGACAAGCCCCAGGCGGCCAGAGCTGCCAAAAGCAGCCCACCCAGGTACGTCAATACCAGCCAGGGGTCAATGGTCTGCCCGTTCTGGTACGGGATCAGGATATCGTCCATCAGCGGGATGGTGAGGTACGGGGGTACCAGCGTGGCGGCCGTGGACGCCATGGTGAGGGCAAAGCCCGCCGCCAGTTGCTTGCGGTAGGGGCGGGCAAACCGCCACAGGCGCAGCAGCACCCAGGTGGAGGTCTGGGGCGCCTGGGCGCGCGCACAGGCGGGGCATTCGTCCGTGTCAGGCGGCAGGGGGGTGTGGCAAGCGGGGCAGGCGGGCTCTTCTTCCTCGGTGGCAGCTTGACCGGCACCCCGCTCGACCTGCTGCTCAAAGCGCTGCACCAGGCGCAGCGCCTGGGGATGGTGGCCGAGGGTAAAGCGCCAAAAAGCCACCCGCTCCTGCGGGTTGTGCAACTCCAGCGTTCCCACGCCCCCGTGGTCCTGCAGCTTGAGTGACAGGCCAGGGGCAAGGGGCCAATCTTTCCATACCGAGGCGCCCGGATCGCATGCCAGCAGGCGCCTGGAAGTCACCACCACCCAACCACTGACGAAGCGCAAATCTGCACTCAGGTCAACCTGTAACGCAGCCAGTACGTTTTCATCAGACGCGAGCTTGGCCCGCAAATCGGCCCCTACCGGGCCGGAAAAGACACCCGAGGCGTCCACAGAATGGTGATGTTGCATATTCTTTGTGTTTTCCGCAGCTGGCAGTACAAAACTGCTGGCCGTGCAGATGCAGGAATTTTGACCGAAACCCAGGCCGCCAACGACCGCTGACACTTGGAACCTGTTTACGATCTTTAAAGGAACGCATTGGTGTGCCATTGGGATGACCGGATGACCAGTGTTCGCTGCAGGCGCTCATGCCCATGCAAGCAACCGAGACAGACGCATCGCCAGCCTGCACTCCAACTCTTCCAACCTGTGAGTTGCGCAACCCCGAAAAAGTCGCAAACCGTTTCTGATTCCCACCGTCCCGTCCATTTCCAGCCCAACCGGGCGCACAATGGCAACCCTGTCCGGCCCGTCCGGTGTCTCTGAACCGCTCCGATCCATGGCAAAAATCGACGACATCCAACTGCTTCGCATCAACTACCTGCGCGGCCCCAATATCTGGACCTACCGCCCCGTGCTGGAAGTCTGGCTGGACCTCGGGGTGCTGGAAGACCACCCCTCCAACACACTGCCGGGCTTCAACGAACGGCTCACCGCCTGGCTGCCCGCCCTGGTCGAGCACCACTGCGGCGTGGGTGAACGCGGCGGTTTCCTGCAGCGCCTGCAGGAAGGCACCTGGTGCGGCCATGTGCTGGAGCACATCGTCATTGAACTGCTGAACCTGGCGGGCATGCCCACCGGTTTTGGCCAAACCCGTAGCACTTCGGTGCGCGGGGTGTACCGCATGGTGTTCCGTGCCCGCGACGAGAGCGTGGCGCGTGTGGCGCTGGCCCAGGGCCATGCACTCATCATGGCCGCCATCAACGACGAACCCTTCGATGTACAGGCCGCTGTGGCACGCGTGCGCACCGAGGTGGACGACCAATACCTCGGTCCCAGCACAGCATGCATCGTCACCGCAGCGACCGACCGGGGCATTCCCCACATTCGCCTGAACGATGGCAACCTGGTGCAGCTCGGCTACGGCGCTGCCCAGCGCCGCATCTGGACAGCCGAGACCGAGCGCACCAGCGCGATTGCCGAAGGCATTGCCAGCGACAAGGACCTCACCAAGAGCCTGCTCAAGGCCTGCGGCGTGCCCATTCCCGAAGGCCAGGTGGTCAACAGCCCCGAAGAGGCCTGGGAAGCCGCTCAGGACATCGGTCTGCCCGTGGTCGTCAAGCCATCAGACGGCAACCATGGCCGGGGCGTGACGCTGGAGCTGCGCAAGAAAGAAGACATCGAGGCGGCCTACCACGTGGCCTACCCCGAAGGCAGCGACGTGATGGTGGAGCGCTTCATCCCCGGCGACGAACACCGCATTCTGGTGGTGGGCGGCAAGGTGGTGGCCGCCGCGCGTGGCGAGGTGGTCAGCATCACCGGCAATGGCCGCTCCACGGTCAAGGAACTCATCGACAGCCAGCTCAACTCCGACCCCCGCCGCGGCTACGAGGAAGAGTACCCCCTCGAAATCATCGACCTGGCCACCGACACCAAGGTGCAGCTCGAACTCAAGCGCCAGGACCTCCAGGCGGACTCGGTGCCTGCCGCAGGCCGCCAAGTGGTCATCCAGCGCAACGGCAACGTGGCCGTGGACTGCACGGACGACGTACACCCTGAGGTGGCTTACATCGCCCAACTGGCTGCCAAGGTGGTGGGCCTGGACATTGCCGGTATCGACATGGTGGCGCAAGACATCAGTAAACCCCTGCATACCCAAGGCGGCGCGATTGTGGAAGTGAATGCCGGCCCCGGCCTGCTGATGCACTTGAAGCCCGCCGTGGGCGCCCCCCGCCCCGTGGGGCAGGCCATTGCCGAACACCTCTTCCCCTCGGAAGACCACCCAGAAGGCACGGCCGGCCGTATCCCCGTGGTGGGCGTGGCCGGCACGCGTGAGACTTCCACCATTGCCCGCGTGGTGGCCTGGCTGCTGCACCTGGGCGGCCACCACACCGGCCTGGCGTGCCGCGATGGCCTGTTCCTGGACCGCCGCCGCGTCGAGTCTTCGGACAGCGCCCACTGGGAAGCCGCCCACCGCCTGCTGATGAACCAGATGGTGCAGGCCGCGGTGATTGAAAACGATGCCCGTACCATCCTGCGCGATGGCCTGGCTTACGACCGCTGCACCGTAGGCGTGGTGACCGACATGGACGGCGTGGAATCGCTGGCCGAGTTTGACGTGCATGAGCAAGACCAGATGACCAAGGTGCTGCGCACCCAGGTGGACGTGGTGCTGGACAACGGCGCCGCAGTGCTCAATGCCGCCATTGCGCAAGTGGCTGCGCTGGCCCCGCTGTGCGACGGCGACGTGGTTCTGTACGCGCAGGACCCCACGCTGCCCGCCATCGTGGAGCACCGCGCCAACGCCAATGGCCGTGCCGTGCTGGTCAAAAAAGGCTACGTAGTGCTGGCCACTGGCGCCGCAGAGCATGTGCTGGGCACCCTGGACGAGCTGACCTTTGGCCGCAACGCTGTGGTGCCTGACACCGATGCCCTGCTGGCCGCCATTGGTGCTGCGTGGGCCCTGAACATTGCCCCTGACCTGATTGGTGCTGGCATCAAGACCTTCGAGCCCGAGCTGCAAGCCCCCGTTGGCATCCGCCCCGCGGGCGTGAGCACGCTGAACACGCTCTGAGCAGCCAACACCATCTTGCTGCACGCGATGACACTCCAGCGCACGGCGCACTGACGGAACAAAAAGAGAGAATTTCCATGGATGTAACCCGCACCCGGGCCCTGCGTGGCCCCAACCTCTGGAGCCGCCACATGGCCATCGAGGCCGTGGTGACCTGTACCGATACCGAGCGCGCCATCGGCAAGATGGCCGGCTTTGAAGACCGCCTGCGCGCACTGTTTCCAGCCATTGGCGTGCTGCACCCCGAGGGGGGCGATAGCGACATCTCGCTGGCGCATGTGCTGCAAACCGCTGCCCTGGCCCTGCAAGCCCAGGCCGGCTGCCCGGTAACTTTTGCCCGCACCACGGCCACCACAGACCCCGGCGTGTACCAGGTGGTGGTGGAATACAGCGAAGAGGCCGTGGGCCGCAAGGCGTTTGAAGATGCGCAGCAGCTCATCCAGGCCGCCTTGGGCAACGGCAGCTTTGACGCCGACAAGGCCGTGGCCGACCTGCGCGAGCTGGACGAAGACGAGCGTCTGGGCCCCAGCACGGGCTCCATCGTGGAGGCCGCCGTGGCCCGGGGCATTCCCTACCGCCGCCTCACCCGCGGCAGCCTGGTGCAGTTTGGCTGGGGTTCCAAGCAGCGCCGCATCCAGGCGGCTGAGGTCGATTCGACCAGCGCCGTGGCCGAATCTATTGGCCAGGACAAAGACCTGACCAAGCGCCTGCTGCACGCCGCTGGCGTGCCCGTGCCGCTGGGCAAACCAGTGGAGACGGTGGAAGAAGCCTGGGAAGTCGCCCAGAAGGTCGGCCTGCCCGTGGTGGTCAAACCGCAAGACGGCAACCAGGGCAAGGGCGTGACGGTGAACATCACCGACCGCGCGCAGCTGGAAGAAGCCTACAAGAACGCCGCCGAATACGGCACCGTGATGGTCGAGCGCTTTTTGCCCGGCCACGACTTCCGCCTGCTGGTGGTAGGCGACCAACTGGTGGCCGCAGCGCGCCGCGAACCGCCCCAGGTGCTGGGCGATGGCCAGCACACCGTGCGCGAACTGGTGGATGTGGTCAACCAGGATCCCCGCCGTGGCGAGGGCCACGCCACCTCGCTCACCAAGATCCGCCTCGATGACATTGCCGTGGCCCGCCTGGCTGCGCAGAACCTCACGCCAGACTCCATTCCCGCCAAGGGCCAGCGCGTCATCCTGCGCAACAACGCCAACCTCTCCACCGGTGGCACCGCCACCGACGTGACGGACGACGTGCACCCCGAAGTGGCCGCCCGCGCCATTGCTGCCGCCCAGATGGTGGGCCTGCACATCTGCGGCGTGGACATGGTGGCCGAAACCGTGCTGCGCCCGCTCGAAGAGCAAGGCGGCGGCTTTGTGGAAGTGAACGCCGCCCCCGGCCTGCGCATGCACCTGGCGCCCAGCTATGGCAAGCCCCGCAACGTGGGCGCGGCCATGGTGGACAAGCTCTTTGCCCACGGCGACGACGGCCGCATCCCCATCGTGGCCGTGACCGGCACCAACGGCAAAACCACCACGGCACGCCTGATTGCGCACCTGTTCACCGCCCAGGGCCTGCGCGTGGGCATGACCAACACCGACGGCGTGTACGTGAACGGCCGCCAGATTGACAGCGGCGACTGCAGCGGCCCCAAGAGCGCCCGCAACGTGCTGCTGCACCCCGAGGTGGATGCAGCCGTGTTCGAGACCGCCCGGGGCGGCATCTTGCGCGAAGGTCTGGGCTTTGACCGCTGCCAGGTGGCCGTGGTCACCAACATTGGCGCGGGCGACCACCTGGGCCTGAACTACATCACCACGGTGGAAGACCTGGCCGTGCTCAAGCGTGTGATCGTGCAGAACGTGGCCACCACAGGCTACGCCGTGCTCAACGCGGCAGACCCCATCGTTGCCGCCATGGCACCGGCCTGCCCCGGCAAGATCATCTTCTTTGCCAGCGACCGCCACCACCCCGTGATGGCCACGCACCGCGCACAGGGCCATCGCACCGTGTACGTCGATGGCGACTCCATCGTGGCTTCTGAAGGCTCGTGGCGTGAAACCATTCACCTGCGCGACGTGCCCATCACACGCAACGGCCGGATTGCCTTCCAGGTCGAGAACGTCATGGCCGCCGTGGCCGCCGCCTGGGGCGTGGACATGCCCTGGCAGACCATCCGCCGGGGCCTGTCGGGCTTTGTGAACGACAGCGACAACGCGCCCGGCCGCTTCAACATCATGGACTACCGCGGCGCCACCGTGATTGCCGACTACGGCCACAACCCCGACGCCATGCGCGCTCTGGTGCAAGCCGTGGACGCCCTGCCCGCCAAGCGGCGCAGCGTGGTCATCAGCGGCGCGGGTGACCGCCGTGACGAAGACATCCGCGAGCAAACGGTGATTCTGGGCGCTGCGTTTGACGACGTGATCCTGTACCAGGACGCCGCCCAGCGCGGCCGTGCCGACGGCGAGGTGATGGCCCTGCTGCGCGAAGGCCTGGCTGGCGCACCGCGGACCACACACGTCGAAGAAATCCGTGGCGAATTCATCGCCATCGACGCCGCCCTGGCACGCCTGCAGCCGGGCGACCTGTGCCTGGTGCTGGTGGACCAGGTGGAAGAAGCGCTGGCCCACCTGGCCCAGCGCTGCGCTGACGCGGGACCTGCGGCATGAAGCCCCACGCGCTGGCCGTGCTGGCGCTGTGCGCCGCCCTTGGGTTGCCGGGGGCCGCGCAAGCAGCTGCGGGCGAAAAAATCGGCACGGTGGACACCGCCTTCCAATGGATCGGCCGCGACCACGACATCATCGTGGAAGCGTATGACGACCCTGGCGTGCAGGGCGTGACCTGCTACGTGTCGCGGGCACGCACTGGCGGTATCAAAGGCACACTGGGTTTGGCCGAAGACCGCGCCGAGGCATCGATTGCCTGCCGGCAGGTGGGGCCCATCAGCTTCCCAGAGCCGCTGAAGAAGCAGGAAGAAGTGTTCAGCGAACGCATGTCCATCCTGTTCAAGCGACTGCGCATCGTGCGCATGGTGGACGCTCCGCGCAACACCTTGGTGTACCTGACCTATTCCGAAAAGCTGATCGACGGCTCGCCGCAAAACAGCGTCACAGCCGTGCCGGTGGACAGGGCCCAGCCCATTCCGGTGCGCAAGTAAGCCGCCGGCTTCACCACCAACGTCCCGCAGCGGCCATCGTTGCGGGGCGTTTTTATTTGAGCATCAAAACGGCCTCTAGCGCTTTATCTATAAGCGCCAGCAGCTATCATTTTTGAAATCTCTCAAGACTGCGCTGCAATCTGTCGCAGGGCCTGCTCA
Organism: Acidovorax sp. IB03; assembly: GCF_016406015.1. Lineage (NCBI taxonomy): Bacteria > Pseudomonadati > Pseudomonadota > Betaproteobacteria > Burkholderiales > Comamonadaceae > Acidovorax > Acidovorax sp. IB03. The sequence goes on from NZ_JAEFCH010000004.1 coordinate 122,953, forward strand.
AACACCTCCACCGGCTGCCCGCCGGAGATCAGGTGGCGCTCGTTGACGATGATGGCGGGCACCGAGTGGATGCCGTTTTGCAGATAGAACTGCTCGCGCTCGCGCACCTCGTCGGCGTAGCGGTTGGAGGCCAGCAGCGCACGCGCCTCGGCCGCATCCAGCCCCACTTCGCTCGCCACGCGCACCAGCACTTCGTGGTTGCTCGGGTTTTGCCCGTCGGTGAAATAGGCCTTGAACAGCGCATGTTTCAGCGCCTTCTGCAGGCCCTGCTCCTCGGCCCAGTGCAACAGGCGGTGTGCGTCAAAGGTGTTGTAGATGCGGCTGCGCTTGTCCATGCTGAAGGTGAACCCCAGCTCGGCCCCGCGCGCAGCGATGGCTTCGCGGTTCTTCTGGCTTTGCTCGGGCGTGGCGCCGTACTTTTCCTGCAGGTGCTCGCCAATGTCCTGGCCCTCGGGGCCCATCTGCGGGTTCAGCTCGAAGGGCTGGAAGTGCAAATCCAGCGCGACTTCGCCCTGCAGCCGCTCAGCCGCCTGCTCCAGCGCCTTGAGGCCGATGATGCACCAGGGGCAGGAGACATCGGAGACGAAATCGATCTTGAGCGTGGTGGTCATGTGCGGGCTTTCAGGGTGCAAAGCCGCCATCGTAGGCGGCCTTGGCGCCGGCCGCAGCATGGGCGGGGATGACCTTTGTTGCCCGCAGGGCTGCGCACCACCAAAAACCCCACGCCACCAGCCATTGATAGCGCGCCGACCCCCCCGATATGCCACGCTAACGCCCGCGCCCGGCCCACCACCCGCGCGCACTTACCTTGAATTGACCGTGGAAAGATCCCTCCCATGAACCTGCAGCAGCAACAGTCCGTCCTCACCATTGCCATGCTGGCCGCCTTTGCCGATGGCGCCAAAGACGACACCGAGCGCGAGGAGATTCGCCGCATTGCGCAATCGTTGGCAGCCGAGGGCAACATGCCCGACCTGCCCCGCCTGTACCAGGACGTGCTGCTGCGCCGCACCAGCCTGGAATCAGCCGCTGCCGCGCTGCAAGACCCCACCCACCGCCAGCTCGCCTACGAAATGGCCGTATGCGTGTGCGATGTGGATGGCCGCCAGACGCCTACCGAGCGCGAATTCCTGGCCCACCTCAAGCAGACGCTGCAACTGGGCGGCGCAGCCACAGATGCCTTTGATCAGGAAGAACAAGCCCTGCTCAACGCGCTGGACGACGCCACCGCCCGCACAGCCAGCTTGCCAGTGCCTGCGGCGGTGCCCAGCGGCCCCTCGGCCGCCGCCGTGCAGCGCGAAGCAGAGCTGGACAAATCCATCCTGAACTACGCGCTACTCAATGGCGCGCTGGAGCTGCTGCCGCAGTCATGGGCGTCCATGGCCATCATTCCGCTGCAGATCAAGATGGTGCACGCCATTGGCCTGGCCCACGGCGTGGAGCTGGACCGGGGGCACATCAAGGAATTCATCGCCGCGGCCGGGGTGGGCATGGCGTCGCAATACGTCGAGCAGTTTGGCCGCAAGCTGCTGGGTGGCCTGCTGGGCAAGGTGGCGGGCAAAACCATCGGCGGGCTGGGCGGTGCTGCCACCGGCATGGCGTTTTCTTTTGCCACCACCTACGCGCTGGGGCAGGTGGCCAAGCGCTACTACGCTGGCGGGCGGGTGATGAGCACCGCTATGCTGCGCGAGAGCTTTCAAGACATGCTCGGCCCCGCCAAGCAGTTGCAGACCGAATACCTGCCGCAAATCCGGCAAAAGGCAGCCACGCTGGATGCAGGGCAAATCATGTCGATGGTGCGAGGCGCCTGAGCACCGCACCCCGAGGCACGTCTTTGCCCCAAGTGCGCAAGCTTGCGCATTGACTCGCTATTTAATTGATAGCTGGTAGCGCTTACAGCCAAACGCCCAAGCCCTCATTTGATTCAAAATTTTGGCATCCTTTGGTAGGCCCCGCCCAGCCGCTGCCATGCTCCGGCCGTACTCTCCCGCGCAAGACGCATATGCGTAGCGGGGGGCCGCGCTACTGCACCGCGCCCCCGTGCTTTTGCCCGCATTGGGCGCTGAAGCGGCATGCCAGAATGCGGCATGCCTGCCCCTTTGGTCACCACACCAACCGTTGCCCACATGACCCTGGAGTCTCCTTCCGACAAGGCCATCACCAGCCTGTATCGGGCGGCCCTGGGGCCCGTGAACACCGAGCGCTACATGCCCGTGTTTGCCCGGCTGGACGCCGTGGGCCGCACGCTGACGAGCTGGCACTGGTCGGCCTGCTTCTTCACACTGGGGTGGATGGTGTTCCGGCGCCTGTGGGGCGCCGCGCTGGTGTATGTGGCGGCCGCAGAGGGTGTCGCACTGCTGGTGTTTGGCGTGGGCCGCCCGCTGCTGCAATGGCCGCAAGGGGTGGAATGGGGCGTGGTGGGCGCCTTTGCCGTGGTGGGCAGCGTCATCCCGGGGCTGTACGCCCACGCCATCTTGCACGCCGACATTCGCAAGCGCGTGACCAGCGCGCTGGCCGCCTCGGCCAACATTCCGCAGGCCTGCGACCTGCTGGCCGCGCAGGCCGTTTCGCGCAAGCGGCTGCATGGCGTGATAGGCGGGCACGCACTCATCGTGGCTGCGGCCTTGCTGGCCTATGTGCTGTTCCCCCAAGGCCTTTTTGACACGCCTGCAGCGCAGCCCGCTGCCGCGGCACCACAGCCCGCCAGCCGCGCGGCATCCTGGAACCAGCCCGAACCGACGCTGGCCACCGCCAGCCGCACTGCCGTGACCGCCTCAGTGGCGGCATTGCCTGCGTCTCCACAGGCACCGCTGCCTGAGCCAGATGCGGGTATCGCTGCCTTGGCTGCCTCCGCCCCCCTACCTGCCGCAGAGTCCTCCTCCAGCGCGTCTGCGCCCGCTGCAGCTCCGGCACCGACCGAGCCCGCCAGCCAAGCCATCGCAACCAGCGCGCAGTCGCCCGACAACCCCCGCAGCGCCAAATCAGCGGCGGCGAACACCGAGAAACGTACGGCGCCCCCGCCCGCCAGCAAGGCCAGCGCCCCCACCAAAGCTTCTGCGCCTGCGCCCGCCGCGTCCAAAACGGCCTCCGCCACCAAGTCCGCAGAACCTGCACGCCCCAAGCCAACCGCAGCAGCCAAAGCACCTGCGGAGGACCTGGCGACCGTGGGCTCGGCGCCTGGCTTCTACATCAACGTGGGCTTGTTCGCCGACGAAAGCAATGCGCGCAAGGCGCAGTCTCGGCTGCTGAACGAGGGGCTGCCCGCGTTTCGCCAGACGCTGGATGGCGCCAAGGGCACCCGCGTGCGCGTGCGGGTGGGGCCCTATGCGTCGCGCAGCCAGGCGGAAGCTGCCGCCGCCACAGTCAAAGCGTTGGGGCTGGAAGCCGTGGTGTTCCGCAAGTAGCCCTCACGGGAAAACATCAGTTGACAAAACCTCTTTCGTCAATACCGAACCCCACTACAAGGTTACTTTATGTAACCTTGTAGTGGGGTTCGGTGTTAAATTGATACAACATAGGCGCGGAGCATCCTCTCCACGCCCGAATCAGCAATTCACAGGCAGCCCGTGGAACTTAATCGCGAATTTCAACGCCGCAAAGATTTTTTGTCGTTAACCCCCGAGGATGAGCGCGCACTGCGCGGATTGCATTCTCTGCTGGGCGATCAAACCCCGGGGTTCGTGGAATCGTTTTACGACCATCTGTTGTCCTTCGGGGAAACGCGCGCGCTCATTCCCGACGAGTCCACACTGAACCGCCTCAAAAAGGCCCAATCCACCTACTTCAAGGCCCTGGTGGCAGGCGTGTATGACCGTCCCTACCTTGAAGACCGCCTGCGTGTCGGCCTGGTACATGCCAAGGTGGGCCTGTCCCCAGGCTGGTACCTGGGAGCTTACAGCCGCTACCTCACCGAGCTCCTGCCACGCGTTGCCAAGGGTATGGGGGAAGCGCAGACCGAAGAGCTGATGCACACCTTCCAGGCGCTCATCAAGGTGGTGTTTCTCGATGTAGGGCTGGCCATCGACAGCTACATCGCCCACCGCGACGATCTGATTGCCGACTTGCGCGACTATGGCGCGGCGTTTGCCAACCTGCCCTACGGCACGATGGTGGCCACGTCCGATCTGAAGGTGGTGTTTGCCAACCGGGCGTTTGAAAACCTGTTTGGCTTCTCCCCTAGCAACCTGCGCGGCTGCCCTCTGTCGAATGTGATGGATGTGTCCCATATCTCTGCGCTGATTGATGCCGCCATGCGCCAGCAAAGCGCGCGCGAGACGCTGGAGGTGCGCCCCCACCACAACCCGCTGGCCGTCCCCGTGAGCATCACAGCCCACACACTGCCCAAGACCGAAGCCGGCGACGAGCAGCGCTTGCTGCTGGTGTTTGAAGACCTGCGCGAACAAACACAGCTCACGCGCGAACTGCTCAACGCCCAGGCGGTGGCCAACATCGGCACCTGGCAGACGCATTTCGACGGTGCCATCACCCTCACCCCCCAGGCGGCGCGGCTTTTTGGCTGGCCCATGACCAAGCCGTTCACCTATGCGCAATTTCTGACCTCCATCCACGAGGACGACCGGGTTCGGGTGGATGCCGAATGGAACGCTGGCTTGCGCCTGGGTCGTTTCCGGTTTGAATGCCGGGTGCAGTCGAGCCCCCGCGTGCGCTGGGTGGAAATGCGCGGCGTGATTGAAAAAGGCCGCACGGACCAACCCATTCGCGGTTACGGCACAGTGCTGGACATCACCGACCGCAAGACCACCGAGCACGCCATGGAGCGCCTGGCGTTTTACGACTCGCTCACCGGCCTGCCCAACCGCACCAACGGCATGATGCTGGCGCAGCAAATGCTCGACCAGGCCCGGCAGGCAGGCGTGGCGGTCGCTGTGCTGTTTGTGGACTTCGACCGCTTCAAGGAAATCAACGACACCCATGGCCACATCGTGGGTGACAACGTGCTCAGCGAGCTGGCGGCCCGGTTTCGCTCGGCCTGCGCCAAGAATGATGTCTTTGCGCGCGTGGGTGGCGATGAATTCATGTGCGCTTACAAGCTCGCACCCGGCGAAGACCCACTGGAGCGGGCAAAGCAATTGCAGCACGCGCTCGGCCTTCCGGTGGTGTTCGACAGCCTGAAGTTTGAGGTAGGCGCCAGCATCGGCGTGGCCCTGTTCCCCGAGCATGGCGACAGCGTGGAAGACCTGCTCAAATATGCCGACATCGCCATGTGCGACATCAAGGGGCGCGGGGGCGACAGCCTGCTCTTTAACGAAGCGCTGGCCCTGAAGCTGGAGAGGCGCATCTCGCTGGGCGCCAAGCTGGCCCATGCACTGGCCCATTCGCAACTGCAACTGCACTACCAGCCCAAGGTGCACCTGGCCACCGGCACGCTGTGCGGCGTGGAAGCGCTCTCGCGCTGGTGCGACGAAGAGGGGCAATGGATCAGCCCGGCCGAATTCATTCCGGTGGCGGAAGAGCGCGGGCTGATCAACGAGCTGGGCGACTGGACGCTGACGCAGGCCGCGCGCGACATTCGCTACTGGCAAGAAGCAGGCGCGGCGGTGGTGCCCCGCGTGGCGGTCAACGTGTCTGCAGCGCAGATGATGGACGAAGGCTTTGCGGAGCGCGCACTCCACCTGGTGCGCGCGCAAGGGGTGGAGCCCCGCATGATCGAGCTGGAAATGACCGAATCCGCACTGATGAACGAGCCCGAAAAGGCGCGCCATGCGGCTTCGCGGCTGGTGCAGGCGGGTTTCTGCCTGTCCATCGACGACTTCGGCACCGGATACTCGTCGCTGGGGCGGCTGCAGAGCTTTCCCGTGTTCAAGCTCAAGATCGACATGTCCTTCGTGCGCGACATGGATACCAACGCAGGCAACCGCGCCATCGTCACGGCCGTGATCGGCATGGCCAAAGCGCTGAAGCTGGAGACGGTGGCCGAGGGCGTGGAGACTGCGGCGCAAGCGGCCTTGCTGACGGAGCTGCATTGCGACGAAGCGCAGGGCTACCTCTATTCCAAGGCCCTGCCACCGCAAGAGCTGCTGCAGCGCTGGCTGCAACAACCCACAGCAGTGACAGCCCCTGGCAGCACACCCAAGGCTTGAATCTGCCCCTGCGCAACCCCAGTGTTGTGCAGGGCACCACCCACGGAGCAATGCTGATGGCGGCCAACGCTTTCATGGCCTATGCTAGCGGGCACTGCTCCCTATCAACGCAACGCACATCGCCATCATGAGCATCCCTGATCAATCCGTCGTATTCGGCACCGAAGACCTGCTGATGAGCCTGTGCAACTCCGTCACGCGCGTGCTCTCCGTGGCCACACAAAGCCAGGTGCACTATTCCGGGATGGTGCAGCGCATCTCCAAAACCTGCCTGAAGCCCGACATTGGATGCTTTGTGCTGTTCGATGGCGGCTTCTCGGGCCTGGTCATCATCAATTTCTCTGCCTCCGCCGCGATGGAGCTGTACCAAAGCTACCTGCTGAGCATGGGGATGTCCAAGGAAGACCTGGTGTCTTCGTACACGTCTGATGAAGTCAGCAACGTGATGGGCGAACTGATGAACCAGGTGGTGGGCGACTTCACCGGCAAGATCCGCCGCGAACTGCAAACCCACATCACCCAGAACCAGCCCAAGATGCTGGTGCTGAACAAGCAGGTGATGCTGAGCGTGGACGCCAACCTCGACAACCCCGAGGCCCGCCGCGTGACCTTCTACACCGGCAACAACAACATCTTCTACCTGGAACTGGCCATCGACCGGACCGAGTTCATCAAGCTCTACGACTTCGAGCCCCAGGAAACCCCCGACCCCGACGCGCTGATGGCCCAGGCCCACCAGCCCGCGCCCGCTGCTGCAGCACCTGCCGCCGCGACGGACAGTGACACCGACGACCTGCTCAAGTCTCTGGGCATGTAAGGACAGCGGCGACAGCACCTGCCGCACACCTGCAGGCTGCCACACGCGGCCCAACGATCATGGCACCGGAAACCCCGGTGCTTTTTTCTTGCCTTGACTTCCATATTTCAATTATCATTGAATTATGGAAACCAATGATGTTGTCAAAGCCATGGCGGCGCTGGCCCAGGCCTCGCGCCTGGAGATTTTTCGCGCCCTGGTCGTGGCCGGTACCGAGGGCATGACGCCCTCAGCCCTGAGTGATGCCCTGGGTGTGGCGGCCAACACCCTCTCGTTCCACCTGAAGGAACTGACCAACGCCGGCCTGGTGGCGCAAGAGCGTGCAGGCCGCAACCTGATCTACCGCGCCCAGTTCGAGCGCATGAACGCGCTGATGGGCTACCTCACCGAAAACTGCTGTCAGGGCCAGGCCTGCCTGCCCGCGCAGACCACCCACTGCGCCTGCTGAGCCCCCCTTTTTCACCCCGGGAGATCCCCATGAAGCGCTTTCACGTTCACCTGCACGTCAACGATTTGGCCGCCAACATCGCCTTCTATTCGCGCCTGTTCAACGCCGCCCCCACCCGCGTGGAGGCCGACTACGCCAAATGGATGCTCGAAGACCCACGCGTGAACTTCGCCATCTCCACGCGCGGCGCGCAAGCAGGGCTGGACCACCTGGGCTTTCAGGTGGATGACGCGGCCGAACTGGCGGCGCTGAAGGAACGCGCCACGGCCGCTGACATGGCTTTGCTGGACGAGGGCGCCACCACCTGTTGCTACGCCCGCAGCGAAAAGCACTGGATCACCGACCCCCAGGGCGTGGCGTGGGAGCACTTTCACACGCTCGAAAACATTCCTGTGTTCAATGAAGCGGCAGCGGTGCCGCAAGGCGCCTGCTGCACCCCCAAAGCAACCGCTTCACCCCAGGCCACCACACAGGCCGCGTGCTGCGGCCCGTCCAAATCTTCTTCTTCCCAGTGCTGCTGACCTGAGGCCCCGAATGACCGAATCCACCACCCCTCTGAACGTTCTCTTCCTGTGCACCCACAACTCGGCACGCAGCATCCTGGCCGAAGCACTGCTCAACGCCATGGGCGAAGGGCGCTTCAAGGCCTATTCCGCTGGCAGCAGCCCGCGTGACAACCAGCAGCCCAATCCGCTGGGCCTGCAGGTGCTGCAAAAAGCCGGCATCCCCACCGAAGGGCTGCGCAGCAAAAGCTGGGACGAGTTTGCGGCCCCCGGCGCGCCCCACATGGACCTCATCATCACCGTGTGCGACAACGCCGCAGGCGAGGTGTGCCCCTTCTGGCCAGGCCACCCGGCCACCGCCCACTGGGGGTATGCCGACCCGTCCGAAGGCGATGGCAGCGACGAAGAAAAGCTCGAAGCCTTCCGCAAGACCCTGCACGCCATCCAGCGCCGCCTGTCGCTGCTGATCAGCCTGCCCGACGAAAAGCTGCACCACGCCATGCTGCAAAGCAGCGCGCGCGACCTGGCCAGCCACTGATCCTCCCCCACCCTCTGCTCCGTTTCCCCATGTCCACCCTCACGCCCACCTCCTGCCCACCCGCCGCGCCCCCCACCCAGGGCATGAGCATGTTCGAGCGCTATCTCACCGTCTGGGTGTTCCTGTGCATCGTGGTGGGCATTGCGCTGGGGCAGTTGTGGCCCGGCGCGTTCCAGGCCATCGGGCGCATGGAAGTCGCCCAGGTCAACCTGCCCGTGGGTGTGCTGATCTGGGTGATGGTCATCCCCATGCTGATGAAGGTGGACTTTGCCGCGCTGGGCGAAGTGCGCCAGCACATGCGGGGCATTGGCGTCACGCTGGTGGTGAACTGGCTGGTCAAGCCGTTTTCGATGGCGTTTCTGGGCTGGCTGTTCATTCGCCAGTGGTTCGCCCCGTGGCTGCCCGCAGACCAGATCGACAGCTACATTGCCGGGCTCATCCTGCTGGCCGCCGCGCCGTGCACGGCCATGGTATTTGTGTGGAGCCGCCTGACCGGGGGCGACCCGCTGTTCACCCTGTCGCAAGTGGCGCTGAACGACAGCATCATGGTGCTGGCCTTCGCACCGCTGGTGGCGTTCTTGCTGGGGGTGTCGGCCATCACCGTGCCGTGGGACACGTTGCTCACCTCGGTGGTGCTGTACATCGTCATCCCCGTGGCCATTGCCCAGGCGCTGCGCCGTGCCCTGCTGGCACGCGGCGCAGCGGCGCTTGATGCAGCCCTGGCACGCATTGGCCCCTGGTCCATCGGCGCGCTGCTGGCCACACTGGTGCTGCTGTTCGCCTTCCAGGGCCAGGCCATCCTCAACCAGCCGGTGGTCATTGCCTTGCTGGCCGTGCCCATTCTCATCCAGGTGTTCTTCAATGCAGGGCTGGCGTACTGGCTCAACCGCGCAGTGGGCGAAAAGCACAGCGTGGCCTGCCCCTCGGCGCTGATCGGCGCATCCAACTTCTTTGAACTGGCCGTGGCCGCCGCCATCAGCCTGTTCGGCTTTCACTCTGGCGCCGCGCTGGCCACGGTGGTGGGGGTGCTGATCGAGGTACCGGTGATGCTGCTGGTGGTGCATATCGTCAACCGCAGCAAGGGCTGGTACGAGCGCACTGCGTAAGGAAGGCATCGTTCAGAACATCAAAAATGATAGCTGCCAGCGCTTACTAAATAAGCGCTGGAGGCACTTTTGGCATCAAACTGCTCCCAGCACCCTTCCCACGCATCACACCGCCCCGTGGGCTTCCACATACAGGGCGTACAGCGAGTGCGAGCTGGCCATGTACAGGCGGTTGCGCTTGGGGCCGCCAAAGCACAGGTTGGCGCAACGCTCGGGCAGGCGGATGTGGGCCAGTGGCTTGCCCTGCGGGTTGAACACCATCACGCCATCCAGGTCTTCGGGCTTGCCCTTGAGCGGGTAGACCTTGCGGCCGCCCTGCTCCACCGGCTCGGCCTGCAGGGCGCCGTTGCTGCCCCAGCCGCACCACAGGGCAGCCGACGCAAGGAGTGGCAGGGCCTGCTCAGCGCACCATGCAGGGCAGCTTGTGGTTGAACTTCCAGCCGGGAATCAGGTACTGCATGGCGATGGCGTCGTCGCGCGCGCCCAGGCCATGCTGCAGATAGAGCTGGTGGGCCTTCTCGACTTCCACCATGTCCAGCTCCACCCCCAGGCCCGGCTTCTGCGGCACCTGCACATGGCCGCCCACGATCTGCAGGGGGTCTTTGGTCAGGCGCTGGCCGTCCTGCCAGATCCAGTGGGTGTCGATGGCCGTGACGCGGCCCGGTGCGGCGGCGCCCACATGGGTGAACATGGCCAGGGACACATCAAAGTGGTTGTTGGAATGCGAGCCCCAGGTCAGGCCCCAGTCGCGGCAGGTCTGCGCCACGCGCACCGAACCCGCCATGGTCCAGAAGTGCGGGTCGGCCAGCGGAATATCCACGCTTTGCAGCGACAGCGCGTGGGTGAACTGCCGCCAGTCGGTGGCAATCATGTTGGTGGCCGTGGGCAGACCGGTGGCGCGGCGGAACTCGGCCATCACCTCGCGGCCGCTGAACCCTTCTTCTGCACCGCAGGGGTCTTCGGCATAGGCCACCACGCCGCGCATTTTCTGGCCCAGGCGAATGGCGTCTTTGAGCAGCCAGCCGCCATTGGGGTCGAGCGTGACGCGGGCCTCGGGGAAGCACTCGTGCAGCGCCACCACGGCTTCCACTTCCTCATCACCGCGCAGCACGCCGCCTTTGAGCTTGAAATCGTTGAAGCCATAGCGCTCGCGCGCAGCCTCGGCCAGGCGCACGATGGACTCTGCCGTCATGGCCTTTTCGTGGCGCAGGCGGAACCAGTTGTTGTCAGCACCCGGGTCGGTGGCGTAAGGCAGGTCGGTCTTTTCGCGGTCGCCAATGTAGAAGAGGTAGCCCAGCATCTCCACGGCATCGCGCTGCTGGCCTTCGCCCAGCAGCGCGGCCACGGGCACGTTCAGGTGCTGGCCCAGCAAGTCGAGCAAGGCAGATTCCACCGCCGTCACGGCATGGATGGCCGTGCGCAGGTCAAAGGTCTGCAGACCCCGGCCACCGGAATCCCGGTCAGCAAACTGCTGCTGCATGCGCTGCAGCACCCGCTGGTAGGCGCCAATGGGCTGGCCCACCACCAGCTCACGGGCGTCTTCCAGCGTCTGGCGAATCTTTTCGCCGCCGGGCACCTCACCCACCCCGGTGTTGCCCGCACTGTCCTTGAGCACGACCAGATTGCGGGTGAAGAACGGGGCGTGGGCACCGCTCAGGTTCATCAGCATGCTGTCGCGGCCCGCCACGGGAATGGCGCGCAGTTCGGTCACAACGGGGGTGGAAGACGGGGTCATGGTCAGAGAGAGGAGTAGTTAAAAAGAGGGGCTGCTGTCCGTCGCGGCAACCTGCAGCCCACGGGCCTGTCAGCAGGGCCCCGCAGGCATGCACATCAATCGGCCTTGATGTTGCGGTCGGCGATCAGCTTCTTCCAGCGTGCGAATTCAGCGGCCTGGTAGGCGGCGAACTGCTCGGGCGTGTTGGCCACGATTTCAAAGCCCAGGTCCAGCAGCTTGGGTTTGACCTGGGCATCGTTCAGCCCGGCCACGATGGCGGCGTGCAGCTTGGCTTTCACATCGGCGGGCAGGCCGCGCGGCGCGGCAAAGGCCTGCCACGAATACACGTTGGCGTCCTTGATGCCGCCCTCTTCCAGCGTCTGCACCTGGGGCAGCAGGGGCGAGCGCTTGGCGCTGGTGATGGCCAGCGCCCGGAGTTTGCCCGCCTGGATTTGCGGCATGGCGGTGTTGATGTTCATGAACGAGGCATCGACCTGGCCGCCCAGCAAATCGGTCATCACCGGGCCACCGCCACGGTAGGGCACGTGCACGCCGCTGGTGTTGGTCTGCTGCCAGAACAGCTCGGCCGTGAGGTGGTCGCTGCTGCCGTTGCCCGACGAGGCAAAGGTCATCTTGCCGGGCTGGGCCTTGTGGAAGGCGATCACATCGGCCAGCGATTTGTGGGGCGATGCGGCGGGCACCACCAGCACATTGGGCGCCTGCACCGCCACCGTGAGGTAGTCAAAGTCTTTCAAGGCGTCGTAGGGCACCTTGGCCAGCAGGTGGGGGGCAATCACCAGCGGGCCCAGCGAGGTCACCAGCAGGGTGTGCCCGTCAGCCGGCGAGCGCACCACAGCACCCGCGCCGATGGTGCCCGTGGCACCGGCCTTGTTGTCCACGACGAAGGTGCCGCCCACCTTGTCTTGCAGCTTGGGGATGAGGGTGCGGGCAATCAGATCGGTGGAGCCGCCGGGGGGGGAATGGCACGACCATGGTCACCGGCTTGTCGGGCCAGGCCAGGGCCGAGGTCATGGTCAACGCAGCAGCCACCGCGCACAACAGCTTCTTCATGTTTGTCTCCTTGGGTTGAATGAGAGCACCGGCATTCGGACGGCCAGCTGAATCTTTCAAAGATAGCGTCAAGCAAAATGGTACCGCTACCAAATTCAGAATGACGCAATGGTAGCGATACCAAAATAGCACGTCAATGTCGTACAACTCAGGGTATTCCCGGAAATTGAAGAAGTTTCTGCGTACCCCTTGCCCGCGCCCCGGGCCCAGCGCCCGCCAGACCGGTCAAAAAACTCAGGTCGTATCGCGTTCGACGATGGAGAAGTCCACCTGCACCACGGCGGGGTCCACCTCCCGCCCCTCGGCACGGTCCATCAAATACCGGGCTGCCAGCCTGCCGATGTGCGCGCCATTGATTTGCACCGTGCTCAAGGCGGGCAACATGTCGGCCACAAAGGGCACATCGCCAAAACCCATGATCGCCAGCCGCCCGGGCACGGCAATCTGCCGGGCGCGGGCCTCGGTCGCCACCCCCACGGCCAGCAGGTCAGAGCTGCAGAACACGGCATCAGCCTCGGGACATTCGTGCACCAGGCGGTCCAGAGCATCACGCCCGCTGCGCAGCGAGCGTTGCGCCCCCACGTTGACCACATGCACCGGGGGCAAGCCCGCCTGCTCGGCGGCCTCGGCAAAGGCAGCGGCGCGCCGCGCAGCCCGCTCGTCTTCGGCGGTGACCAGTGCCAGGCGCTTGCGCCCCTTGGCGACGAAGAACTGCGCCACGGCACGGCCAATATCAAGGTGCGAGAAACCCACCAGCATGTCGATGGGCGTGGGGGTCAGATCCCAGGTTTCCACCACCGGAATGCCCGAGGCCACCAGGCGCGTGCGCCCCTTGCCCGCCCCCATGATGCCGGTGAGAAAAATGCCATCGGGCCGTCGGCCAATGATGGCCTCCAGCAGCAACTCCTCCCGGTCGGCGGAGTAGCCCGACTGCCCCAACATCAGCTGGTAGCCCGCATCAAACAAGGTGCTGTTGAGCGCCTCGATGGTTTCCATGAAGACCGACATCACCGTGCTGGGCACCACCGCCGCAATCAGCCGGCTGCGCGCTGACGCCAGCCCGCCCGCCATGCGGTTGGGCACATAGCCAGTGCGCTGCACGGCATCGAGCACACGCTGGCGCACCTCGGGCGAGACCTGGTCGGGGGTGTTCATCACCCGCGATGCCGTGATGGGCGCCACACCTGCGAGTTTGGCCACATCACGCAGGGTGATCGCACCACTGCTGCGGCGCGAGCGCCTGGGGTTGTCTTTTTCAGTCATCAGTGGTTTAAAATGGTACCGGTACCATACACATCACACAAGCCGGCGCGACCTGGGGAGGGATGCGCGCGAAGTGCCAGATCATAGGAGACAGCATGTCCGATTGCCCCACCGATGAGCCCCTGAAACCGCTCACCATCCGCATGCATGACAGCGACAACGTCGCCATCGTGGCTAACGATGGTGGCCTGCCCGCAGGCACCGCCCTGCCCTCGGGCCTGGTGCTGCGCGACAAGGTGCCGCAGGGCCACAAGGTGGCGCTGGTCGATCTGCCCGCCGGGGGTGCGGTGCTGCGCTACGGCATTCCGATTGGCTATGCCATCAGCGACATTCCGGCGGGCAGCTGGGTGCACGAGCGGCTGCTGTCCATGCCCGAGGCGCGCGAGCTGGACGCCCTGCCCATGGCCACCACGCGCGGCCAGGCCTTGCCCCCGCTGGAGGGCTACACCTTTGAGGGCTACCGCAACGCCGATGGCTCGGTGGGCACTCGCAACATCCTGGCCATCACGCAAACGGTGCAGTGCGTGGCGGGCGTCACCCAATTTGCCGTGCAGCGCATCAAGCAAGAGCTGCTGCCTCGCTACCCGAACGTGAACGACGTGGTGGCGCTGGAACATGGCTACGGCTGCGGCGTGGCGATTGACGCGCCCGACGCCATCATCCCCATCCGCACCCTGCGCAACCTGAGCCTGAACCCCAACTTTGGCGGCGAGGTGATGGTGGTGAGCCTGGGCTGCGAAAAGCTGCAGCCCGAGCGATTGCTGCCCCCCGGCTCCATCCCCGTGGTGGACGAACGCAGCAGCACCCAGGGGCTGGATGTGGTGTGCCTGCAGGACGAAGCCCATGTGGGCTTCATGTCGATGGTGGAGTCCATCATGCGCCAGGCAGAAACCCACCTGCAGCGCCTGAATGCGCGCCGCCGCGAAACCGTGCCTGCGAGCGAACTGGTGGTGGGCGTGCAGTGCGGGGGCAGCGATGCGTTCTCGGGCGTCACCGCCAACCCGGCCGTGGGCTTTTGCACCGACCTGCTGGTGCGGGCCGGGGCCAGCGTGATGTTCTCGGAAACCACCGAAGTGCGTGACGGCATTGCGCAGCTCACGGCCCGCGCCGCCACCCCCGAGCTGGCCGAAGCCATGGTGCGCGAGATGGCCTGGTACGACGCCTACCTGCAGCGCGGCAGCGTGGACCGCAGTGCCAACACCACGCCGGGCAACAAGAAGGGCGGGCTGTCCAACATCGTCGAAAAGGCCATGGGCTCGATCGTCAAGTCCGGCTCCGCCCCCATCTCCGGTGTGCTGTCGCCGGGCGAGAAGCTCCAAACCCGGGGCCTGACCTACGCGGCCACGCCTGCCAGCGACTTCATCTGCGGCACCCTGCAACTGGCTGCGGGCATGAACCTGCATGTGTTCACCACGGGCCGCGGCACGCCTTACGGGCTGGCAGAATGCCCGGTCATCAAGGTGGCTACCCGCACCGATCTGGCCCGCCGCTGGCACGACCTGATGGACGTGAACGCAGGCACCATTGCCGAAGGCCAGGCCACCATTGAAGAGGTGGGCTGGCAGCTCTTTCACCTGATGCTGGACGTGGCCAGCGGCCGCAAGAAGACCTGGGCTGAACACTGGAAGCTGCACAACGCCTTGGTGCTGTTCAACCCGGCCCCGGTGACCTGAGCCGCGGGAGGCCTCTTTCACGTAGCAGCCTTGGAGGGAGGTGCCTAGCAAAGCCAGCACCGCTCTTTTTTTAACAATTCGGCTTGATATTGATCAACTTTCGTTGTTGGGGGTACTCGTACAGTCAACGCTTCATTGCTTCTGTGCGCCACCATGTCCATCGAACTCTATCGCGACAAGAATCATGCTTGCATCATGTTCACCGACCTCATCGAGGAGGATGGGCAGGCAGTGCAGGCCAACCAGTTCCTGATCGTGGACGATGACACCGGTGCCATCATCGACCCCGGTGGCAACCTGGCGTTCAACGAACTGTTCATGGGGATGACGAAGCATTTCCCCCCCCACAAGCTGTCGTACCTGATCGCCTCCCACGCAGACCCGGACATCATTGCCTCGCTGGACCGGTGGCTCACCAGCACCAAGGCATCGCTGGTCATCTCCCGCGTGTGGGAGCGCTTTGCACCGCACTTCACCAAGGTGGGCAAGACAGAAAACCGCGTCATCGGCGTGCCCGACAGCGGTGGTCACTTGCCCCTGGGGCGGCATGAACTGGTGCTGTTGCCAGCCCACTTCATGCACTCGGAAGGCAACTTCCATTTCTACGACCCGGTCAGCAAGATCCTGTTCACGGGTGACCTGGGCGTGTCGATGATGTCCGGCGCCGAGGCAAGCCGCCCCGTCACCGATCTGCAGGCCCACATTCCCCGCATGGAAGGCTTCCACCGCCGCTACATGGTGTCCAACAAGATCCTGCGGTTGTGGGTGAACATGGCCCGGCAACTGGACATTGCCATGATCGTGCCGCAGCACGGCGCCCCCATCATGGGCAAGCCAGCCATCCAGGATTTCTTTGCGTGGATCGAAAACCTCAAATGCGGCATCGACCTGTTTGATGACCGTGCCTACCAGGTGCCCACAGCGCACATCGACCCCGTGACGCGCCAGATGCGTCCCGCCTTGCGGCAGGTGGGTTGACACTCTGAGCAGGGCTGCCGGCGGGCGGGCCCTGCTTTCTGGCAACAAGCCGCACGACAAACGAGTTTTGGAGCCTCCCCTCGAACAAGGGTTCTCACCACATCGCTAAGGACTTGGCCGACAGACCACCGCCGGTGGTCAGCCGTTGGCAGAGACTCAGCCCTGCTTCTTCAAGCGCATCTCTGCCGCCTGCGCATGGGCCTGCAGGCCCTCGCCGTAGGCCAGCTCGGCAGCGATTTTCCCAAGCACCTGGGCACCCGCTTCGCTCACCTCAATGAGGCTGCTGCGTTTCTGGAAGTCGTACACGCCCAGCGGCGAGGAGAAGCGCGCGGTGCCGCTGGTGGGCAGCACATGGTTGGGGCCTGCGCAGTAGTCGCCTAGGCTTTCGGAGGTGTACGCCCCCAGGAAGATCGCGCCCGCGTGGCGCAGCAGTGGCTCCCAGCGGTGCGGGTCGTTGCTGCTGACTTCCAAGTGCTCTGGAGCGATGCGATTGCTGATCGCGCAGGCTTCTTCCATGTCCTTCGTCAAAATCAGCGCACCCCGGCCGGTAAGGCTCTTGGCGATGATTTCGGCGCGCGGCATGGTGTGCAGCAGGCGGTCGATTTCGCGCTGTACGGCGTCGAGATAGGCGGCGTCGGGGCACAGCAGGATGGACTGGGCCAGCTCGTCGTGCTCGGCCTGGCTGAACAGGTCCATCGCCACCCAGTCGGGCGGCGTGGTGCCGTCGGCCAGCACCAGAATTTCGCTGGGGCCCGCAATCATGTCGATGCCCACGGTGCCGAACACGCGCTTCTTGGCGCTGGCCACGTAGGCGTTGCCAGGGCCGGTGATCTTGTCCACCTTGGGCACGGTTTCGGTGCCGTAGGCCAGCGCGGCGACGGCCTGCGCACCGCCGATGGTGAAGGCGCGGGTCACACCGGCCACGTAGGCGGCTGCCAGCACCAGCGCATTCTTCTCGCCCTTGGGGGTGGGCACCACCATGATGATTTCTTCGACCCCCGCCACATGGGCCGGGATGGCGTTCATCAACACGCTGGAGGGGTACGCCGCCTTGCCGCCAGGCACATAGATGCCAACACGGTCCAGGGGAGTGACCTTCTGGCCCAGCAAGGTGCCATCTTCGTCGCGGTAGCTCCAGCTCTCGCCGGAGGCCTTCTTTTGAGCCACGTGGTAACTGCGCACCCGCGCTGCGGCCGCTTGCAATGCGTCACGCTGCACCGCGGGGATGGCGTCGAAGGCCTCCTTGAGTTCTGCCTGGGTCAGCTCCAGCGCTGCCATGGTGGGCGCGGTAAGGCCGTCGAAGCGGGCGGTGTACTCCAGCACCGCCGCGTCGCCGCGCTTTTGCACAGCGGCCAGGATGTCGGCCACGCGCTGCTCGATGGCCGCGTCGGTGTCGGCAGACCAATGCAGGCGGGCTGCAAAATCAGCCTCAAAAGTGGCTGCAGCGGTGGACAGACGAGCGGGAGCAGCTACCAATTTCATAGTGCGTTGCAGTTCAGGTTTCAGTTTTGCTCTGCCGGAATGGCCGAGGCAAAGGCATTGATGATGCGGCGCAGCGGTTCACGCTTGAGCTTGAGCGCCGCCTGGTTAACCACCAGGAACGAGCTGATGTCCATGATGCGCTCCACTTCCACCAGGTGGTTGGCCTTGAGCGTGTTGCCGGTGGAGACCAGATCGACGATGGCGTCGGCCAGGCCGGTGAGCGGGGCCAGCTCCATGCTGCCGTAGAGCTTGACCATGTCCACGTGAACGCCCTTGGTCGCAAAGAATTCGCGGGCGATGGAGGTGTACTTGGTGGCCACCTTCAGGCGCGAGCCCTGTTTGACGGCGCGCTCGTAGTCAAAGTCCTGGCGCACAGCCACGCTCACGCGGCATTTGGCAATGCGCAGATCCAGCGGCTGGTACAGGCCCTGGCTGCCGTGCTCGATCAGGGTGTCCTTGCCCGTCACGCCCAAATCCGCGCCGCCGTATTCCACATAGGTGGGCACGTCAGATGCACGCACCAGCACCACGCGCACGTCAGGCTGGTTGGTGGGCAGGATGAGCTTGCGTGACTTTTCGGGGTCTTCCAGCACCTCGATGCCTGCAGCAGCCAGCAGCGGCAGGGTTTCTTCAAAGATGCGGCCCTTGGAAAGCGCCAGGGTGATCATCGTCATGTTTTTAATTACTCCACTGTTTCTTGCCTGCTACTGCACTGCGATTTGTGCGCGCCCTATGCCGGGGACGCCGTGCAAGGGCCGCCAAGCCGCGTAAGCGGCGCTTCGCTCGCGTGCACTGGCGTCGTCCCCCTTCCCACGCGCAGCGTGAGAGAAGGGGGAAGAGGCGAAGCCGCTCAGGGGGATGACAATTCATCTCACTCGCTCGATGTCGGCACCGATGCCACGCAGTTTGGCTTCCATGCAGTCGTAGCCACGGTCCAGGTGATAAATGCGGTCCACCATGGTTTCGCCATCGGCCACCAGGCCCGCGATGACCAGGCTGGCCGAGGCGCGCAGGTCGGTCGCCATCACCGTGGCGCCGGACAGGCGAGGCACGCCTTCGATCACGGCCACCTTGCCGTCCACCTGGATTTTGGCGCCCAGGCGAACCAGCTCGTTGACGTGCATGAAGCGGTTTTCAAAAATCGTTTCGGTCACCGTGGCCGTGCCCTGGGCGATGCAGTTGAGCGCCATGAACTGGGCCTGCATGTCGGTGGGGAAGCCAGGATATTCGGTGGTGCGAAAGCCCTGGGCCTTGAGCGTGGCGCCGCCAGTGCTTTGCACGCGGATGCCGCCGTCCACCGCCTGCACCTTGGCGCCCGCTTCGCGCAGCTTTTCAATCACAGCGTCGAGGTGGTCGGCACGGCCATGGCGCAGCACCACATCACCGCCGGTGGCGGCCACGGCGCACAGGAAGGTGCCCGCTTCAATGCGGTCGGCCACCACGCGGTGGGTGCAGCCGTGCAGCTTCTCGACGCCCTGGATGCGGATGCGGCTGGTGCCGTGGCCTTCGATCTTCGCGCCCATGGCGATCAGCATCTCGGCCAGGTCCGAAATCTCGGGCTCTTGCGCGGCGTTTTCCAGCACCGTCTCGCCCTCGGCCAGCGCAGCGGCCATCATGAAATTTTCGGTGCCCGTCACAGTGACCATGTCAGTGGTAATGCGGGCGCCCTTCAGCCGCGTCCAGCCTGCGGGCAGCTTGGCGATCATGTAGCCGTGCTCGACCACGATCTCGGCGCCCATGGCGGCCATGCCCTTGATGTGCTGGTCCACCGGGCGCGAACCAATCGCGCAGCCGCCGGGCAGCGACACCGTGGCCTCGCCAAAGCGCGCCAGCAGCGGGCCCAGCGCCAGCACCGAGGCGCGCATGGTCTTGACCAGCTCGTAAGGGGCCTCGGGCCAGTTCAAAGCGCTGGCGTCAATGCGCACCGTGCCGTCGTCAGCCCGCTCGGCCGTCACACCCATGTTGCGGATGAGCTTGAGCATGGTGCTCACGTCCTGCAATTGGGGCACGTTGAGCAGGGTCACGGGCTCGGCCGTGAGCAGTGCGGCGCACAACTCCGGCAAGGCGGCATTTTTGGCACCAGACACCAGCACCTCGCCTTGCAAGGTACGGCCGCCGCGGATCAGGAGTTTGTCCATCTCAAAAAACCAGAATATGAATCAAAAGTGCCTCCAGCGCTTTCGTGTCAAGCGCCAGCAGCTATCAATACAGTAGCAAGCCGAATCAAGCCTGCTGGGTGGCCCACTCGGCGGGCGTGAAGGTCTTCATCGACAACGCATGCACTTCATCGGTCTGCATGCGGTTGCCCAGGGTGGCGTACACGCGGCGCTGGCGCTGCAGGGTGCGCTGGCCCTCGAACTCGGCCGAAACGATGGTGGCGTACCAGTGGCGGCCGTCGCCCTCCAGGGTGATGTGGTCGCAGGCCAGGCCAGCGCTGATGATGTCTTTGAGTTGGTCTGCAGTCATTTCAGTTTCTGATTTTGTAGCCGGTGCGCAGCAGGTGCACAGCCAGTGCGCTTACCGCAAGCCAGGCCAGACCGACGATGCCCAGGCTGACCCAGGGCGACACATCGCTTTGGCCAAAGAAGCCGTAGCGGAAGCCGTCGATCATGTAGAAAAACGGGTTGAGGTGGCTCACGGTCTGCCAGAACGGCGGCAGCGACTGAATGGAGTAGAACACGCCCGATAGGAAGGTCATGGGCACGATGATGAAGTTCTGGAACGCGGCCATCTGGTCGAACTTGTCGGCCCACAGCCCCGCAATCAAGCCCAGCGTGGCCAGCAGCGCAGCGCCCAGCAGGGCAAACAGCAGGATCCACAGCGGCGCCGCAAACTCCGGCCGTGCAAACGCCAGCGTGACGATGAACACGCCCAGGCCCACCACCAGACCACGCACCACCGACGAGCCCACATAGGCCACGAACCACGCCCAGTGCGACAGCGGCGTGAGCAGCACAAACACCAGGCTGCCCATGATCTTGCTCTGGATGATGCTGGACGAGCTGTTGGCAAACGCGTTTTGCAGCACGCTCATCATCACAAGGCCTGGCACCAGAAACGCGGTGTAGCTGATGCGGTCGTAGACCTTCACATGGTCTTCCAGCACATGGCCGAAGATCAGCAGGTACAGCACGGCGGTGAGCACCGGCGCGGCCACGGTCTGGAAGCTGACCTTCCAGAAGCGCAGCACTTCTTTATAAAAAAGCGTCTGCCAACCCGTCATAGAGCCACCTCGGACAAAGGAATGTTGGAAGCCGAGGTACCCGACATCACCTGCAAGAACACATCTTCCAGGTCAGGCCGGCGGATCTCCATGTCCTGCACCTCCACGCCGGCGACGCGCAGCGTAGCCAGGTGGTTTTCAATTTCTGCCGCATCCTGCGCGGGCAACTGAACAATGCGCCCCGTGACCCGCGCGATGGATGCCAGCGCCGCAGGCAGCACCGCGTCGGTCTTGAACTGCAGCACGCTGCCAGAAGCGGCCTTGAGCAGCTCGGACGTGCGGTTCAGCGCCGCCACCTGCCCGGCCTTGAGCATGGCGATGCGGCCGCACAGCGCCTCGGCTTCTTCCAGGTAATGGGTGGTGAGCAGCACCGTGTGCCCTTCCTTGTTCAGGCGGGCGATGAAGTGCCACAGCGTCTGGCGCAGCTCTACGTCCACACCGGCGGTGGGCTCGTCCAGCACGATGATGGGCGGCTTGTGCACCAGCGCCTGGGCGACCAGCACGCGGCGCTTCATGCCGCCCGAAAGCTGGCGCATGTTGGCGTTGGCCTTGTCGGCCAGGCCCAGGTTTTCGAGCAGCTCGTCAATCCAGGCGTCGTTGTTCTTCACACCGAAATAGCCGGACTGGAAGCGCAGCGCCTCGCGCACGTTGAAGAAGGGGTCGAACACCAGCTCCTGCGGCACGATGCCCAGCTTGCGGCGGGCATCGGCATAGTTGGCTTGCACATCGCTGCCTTGCACCAGCACACGGCCACTGGTGGCGCGGCCCAGGCCCGCCAGGATGCTGATGAGGGTGGTTTTGCCGGCGCCATTGGGCCCAAGGAGCCCAAAAAATTCGCCCTGTTCAATGTCCAGGCTGACTTGGTTCAGCGCCTGGAAAGGGCCTTTGGGCGTGGCAAAGGTCTTGGAGATGGCTTGGAATGAGACTGCGGGCATGAAGCCCTCGATTTTACGGGCTGGGGGCGGTCTGCGCTCGTCCGCACCCATCAGGCCGCGTCGTTGAGCAGGCCATCCACCCCATACAGCCCCGCCATGCCCTGCAGCGCCTGTGGCAGGCCCTGTACGGCAAAGCGCAGCCCGGCGGCCAGCGCTTCGCGCCGAAACTCCAGCAGCACGGCCAGGGCCGAGGTGTCAAACACGCGCAGCGGGGCGGCGTCTACCACTAGGGCGCTGCCAGGCGCAGCGCCCCCCACCGACTGCAGCAACTGCGCCAGACAGGCCGTGGCCTGGCGGTGGGTCAGCTCGGAGGGCAAACGCAGTGCAGCGGCGGCAGAGGTCGTCATGGCGTGTGGAATGAAAAGAAGCTGCGCGCCAACGGTCAGCCTTTAGCGGCGTTCGACTTGTTGCGGGCCACCAGCGTGTCGATCAGGCCATCAATGCCCTTGGCGTTGATTTCCTGCGCGAACTGGCTGCGGTAGGTTTCCACCAGCCACACGCCCAGCACGTTGAGGTTGTAAATCTTCCAGCCCGCGCCCTCGCCCGGCGTCTTTTCCAGGCGGTAGTCGAGCTGAATGGGGTCCCCCTTGCCCACGATTTCGGTGCGCACCAGCACATCCTTGTCGTCTGCGGCCGCCCGCATGGGTTTGATGCGCACCGTCTGGTCGCTCACCTGCGCCAAGGCGCCTGCGTAAGTGCGCACGAGCAAAACCTTGAACTCGTCCTGCAAGCGCTTTTGCTGTTCTGGCGTGGCCTGGCGCCAGCCGGGGCCCACCGCAGCAGCGGTCATGCGGCGAAAGTTCACGTTGGGCATCACGGTCTTGTCCACCAGCGCGATCACCTTGTCGATATCACCCGCCTGGATGGCCTTGTCCGCGCGCACGGTGTTGAGCACGTCCTCCGAAAGGCGCCTGATCAGCGCATCCGGCGTCTCATCGGCCGCCAGCGCCGCCAGTGGCAGCCCCAGCGCATAAACGGTTCCAGCAGCAAGGGCAGCACGCCCCAATTCACGTCGATTCATCATTCTTTCGGCTCCAGCTGCACCACGGGCAGCCTTGATGGCATTTTGTTCTGGGCTCTCAGCACACAGGCTTCTGCTGTGTACCAAGGTGCAAGCATGTGCAACGCCGCGCGCAATCCACGCAGCATCACGGGCTTATCGGGTCTTAGCGGTCAGGCTCGGGCGGCAGCACGCCGTCGTTGGCGCCGCGATCGGCATCGTCCTTGAACAGCGGCTCGCTCGACTGACCCTTGCGCAACTGCATGTACACGTCGCGGGTGAAGGAATATTTGTCGAGCGCGGCATTGTCAATCACAGACCCGGCGCGCAGCAAGTTCGCGCGCGTGTCCACCATGCGCAGGGCGTACAGCGAATTGCGGTCAGACACAGGGCGCACCTGCCGCAACGGGTTGCCATTCATATCCAGCGGCAGTGCCACGGCATCGCGCAGCGTGGAGGGCCCCAGCAGGGGCAGCACCACATACGGACCGGTGTCCACGCCCCAGCGCCCCAGCGTGAGGCCGAAGTCCTGGCGGGACCGCTCAATGCCCAACTCGCTGGCCACATCCAGCAAGCCGCCCAGACCAAAGATGGTGTTCACATTCACCCGCATGAAGCTGTTGGCCGCGCCCTCGGCACGCAGCTGCAGCAGGTTGTTCACAAACGACCACACATCGGACAGGTTGCCGAAGAAGTTGCTCACGCCCGTGCGCACCGGCGTTGGCGTCACCTCTACATACGCCGTGGCCACGGGTTTCAGAATGGCCGCGTCCACATCATCATTGAAGCGCGTCATGCTGCGGTTGTAGGACTCGAACGGGTCGTCCGGGTTGGTGCGTGGGCCACTGGCGCAGCCCACCAGTGCCAGCGCGGCCAATACGGGCAAGCCCCGGCGGGCCCAGGCCGCGAGTCGGGGTTGGGCCGCCTTCACTGCGGGGGCGTCATTGACTGTCGATGTTTTCATTTGTTGGTGTCCGTCCCTGCGGATTTGCCGCCGTCTTCGGCCTTGTTGTAGAGGAACTGGCCGATCAGGTTTTCCAGCACCACGGCCGACTGCGTGGCCGTGACCGTATCCCCGGCCACCAGGTTTTTCTCGTCGGCGCCCGCTTCAATGCCGATGTACTGCTCGCCCAGCAAACCGCTGGTCAAAATCTTCAGCGAGCTGTCTTTGGGGAAAGCGTAGCGATCATCCATGGACAAGGTCACGCGCGCCTGAAAGGTCTTGTCATCAAACGTGATGGATTCCACACGCCCGACCACCACACCCGCGCTGCGCACAGCCGCCTGCGGCTTGAGGCCGCCAATGTTGTCAAACCGCGCACTGATGCGGTAACCCTTTTGAAAATTGAAACTGAGCAGGTTGGCCGACTGCAGCGCCAGGAACACTAGCGCCACCGCACCCAGCATCACAAACAACCCGACCCACACATCATTTTTGGAGCGTTGCACGCTGATCCTTCCACCACCGGGCGAGCCGGCATCAAATACTGAACATCAAGGCCGTGAGGACGAAGTCCAACGCCAGCACGGCCAACGAGGCAATGACCACGGTGCGCGTGGTGGCACGGGAAACCCCCTCGGGCGTAGGGCGGGCCTCAAAACCCTGCAAAAGCGCAATGAACGTCACGGTGAAGCCAAACACCAGGCTTTTGAGCACGCCATTGCCCACGTCTTTCCACACATCCACCCCGCCCTGCATCTGGCTCCAGAAGGCGCCGGGGTCGATGCCGATCATCAGCACGCCCACCACCCAGCCGCCAATCACGCCCACGGCGCTGAACACGGCAGCCAGCAGGGGCATGGTGATGACACCGGCCCAAAACCGGGGGGCGAGGATGCGGCGCACCGGATCCACGGCCATCATTTCCATGGCGCTGAGCTGCTCACCCGCACGCATGAGGCCGATCTCGGCCGTCAGCGAAGTACCTGCACGCCCCGCGAACAACAGAGCCGTGACCACCGGGCCCAGCTCGCGCACCAGCGACAGCGCCACCAAAAGGCCCAGCGCTTCCGAAGATCCGTAGCGCTGCAGCGTGTAATACCCCTGCAGGCCCAGCACAAAACCGACAAAGAGCCCCGACACCGCAATGATGGCCAGGGAGTAGTTGCCCAGAAAGTGCACCTGATCGCGCACCAGCCCTGGCCGCGCAAACGCAGCGCCCACCAACTGCATCAGGCGAGCAAACAGCCGGGCGCCACGGCCAATGTCGGCCAGTTTCGACCGCACGGCAAAACCGAGGTTGGCGGGATGGAACCAGTTCATGGCCGTGCCCCTGCGGTAGGGCCAAAGTCCTGGGCGGCATCAGGCCCTGGGTAGTGGAAGGGCACGGGCCCCACGGGCAGCGCATTCACGAACTGGTGCACCAGCGGGTCGGTGCTGGCCATCACCTCCGCAGGGGTGCCCTGCGCCGCTACCACACCCGGCCCCAGAACGATGACGTGGTCCGCCAGATGGAAGGTTGCCGTGAGGTCGTGCGACACCAGCACGCTGGTCAGGCCCATGGCGTCGTTGAGCTGGCGGATGAGCTGGGCCGTGGTGCCCAGCGAGATAGGGTCCAGGCCCGCAAAGGGCTCGTCGTACATGATGAGTTCGGGGTCGAGCGCAATGGCCCGGGCCAGGGCCACACGCCGGGCCATGCCGCCGGATATCTGGCTGGGCAGCAAATCCCGCGCCCCGCGCAAGCCCACGGCGTTCAGCTTCATCAGCACCACATCGCGGATCAGGGCTTCAGACAAGTCCGTGTGCTCGCGCAGCGGAAAGGCCACGTTCTCAAACACGCTCAGGTCGGTGAACAACGCTCCGAACTGGAACAGCATGCCCATGCGACGGCGCGCTGCGAACAGGCCGGCCGCATCGAGCAGGCCCACGTCCTGCCCGTCAAACAGGACCTGGCCCCGCTGTGCGCGTTGCTGCCCGCCAATCAACCGCAAGACCGTGGTTTTGCCCCCGCCCGAGGCGCCCATGAGCGCCGTGACCTTGCCGCGCGGCACTTGCAGCGACACGTCGCGCAGGATCACCCGCTCCCCATAGGAGAAGGTGACATTGCGCAAGTCAACGAGGGCGGAAGTGTCTGGCATTCAAAAGTGCAGGGACAAAGCAAACGAAAAGGAACGGGCAAACCCCGATTGTCGCGGCGCAGCATTCACCGCAGAAGGCGCTATGGTAATCCATGCACCTATACATACATTCACATTTGTTTGTTTCTGAAACGTGAATGCTGTGTTCGCAATGTCGGAGGCTGCGCGCTAGTGAGTAACAGCGCTCCCATCCGGAGCGTCGGGGCAACCCACGCGCGTCACATCAGAGGCCTGCTACAGCATATGGTTCAAAAAAGCCCGGCTGCGCTCGTGGCCCGGGCTACCAAAAAACTCGGCAGCAGGCCGCGTTTCCAGCAGCTCGCCCTGGTCCATGAACGCCACGGTGTGCGCCACCTCGCGCGCAAAGCCCATTTCGTGCGTCACCACCAGCATGGTCATGCGCTCCTGGGCCAGGGCGCGCATGGTGCGCAGCACCTCGCCCGTCAGTTCGGGGTCGAGCGCCGAGGTGGGCTCGTCAAACAGCATGATGTCGGGCTCCATGGCCAGTGCCCGGGCGATGGCCACACGCTGTTTTTGCCCACCCGACAGGCGCGCGGGGTAGTTGTCACGCTTGGCACGCAGGCCCACTTTGTCCAGCAGCACTTCGGCGCGGGCAATGGCCTCGTCGCGGGCCATACCGCGCACCACCAGGGGCGCTTCGATCAGGTTTTCCAGCACGGTGAGGTGCGGAAACAGGTTGAAGTGCTGGAACACCATACCGGTCTTGCGGCAGATGCGGCGCACCTCGGCATCGCTGACGTACGTGCAGTTCCCCGCAGCATCCGTCTGCGCCAAGGCCTCGCCTTCGATGGCGATGAAGCCCCGGTCGATGGTCTCCAGATGGTTCAGGCAGCGCAGGAAGGTGCTCTTGCCCGAGCCCGAAGGCCCGATCAGCGCCACCACTTCGCCCTGCCCCACCGTGAGCGAGACATTGCGCAGCACGGGCACACGCCCAAAGGCTTTATGAATGCCGCGGGCTTCGATCATGGGCTGACTGGCGGCAGCGGCGCCTGCGCGCTCATTCGTCGTGCTTGGCATAACGTTTCTCCAGACGCTGAAAGCCCCAGGTGAGCACCAGGGTCATCACAAGATAGAAAGCCGCCGCCACGATGAAGGGCGTGGTGGTGAAGTCACGCTGCACGATGCCGCGCGCTGCACGCAGCAAGTCGTTGAGGGCCAACACGTAGATGAGAGACGTGTCCTTGACCAAGGTGATGGTCTCGTTGCTCATGGGCGGCAGGATGCGGCGCACCATTTGCGGCAACACGATGCGGCGCATGGTCTGGCCATAGCTCATGCCCAGCACCTTGGCGCCTTCGTATTGGCCCCGGTCAATGGACTGGATGCCCGCGCGGAAGATTTCAGCGAAATACGCCGCGTAGTTCAGCGCGAAGGCGACCACGGCAGCAGGAAAATCTGGCAGCCGCACACCGATCACCGGCACGAATGGCAGCGCAAAGTAGATGAACAACATCTGCAGCATGAGCGGCGTGCCACGCATGAGCCAGATGTAGCCATTGACGAAGGCCGACAAGGCCTTCCAGCGCGACACGCGCGCCAACGCCAACACCAGCCCCAGCGGCACCGCCAGCAGCAAGGTGATGACAAAAAGCTTCAGGGTGACAGTAGCGCCTTGCGCCAGCGGCCCCAGAAGTGAGAGAACGTAATCCATGCTGTCGCGACAGTTCCGTGTTTTGTTTCAGCGACCGTCCAAACAGGCGCTGCGCAGGCCAGTAGCCACCGCGCAAGGGCCGCCCCGCAGCGCTGGTGGCGTCCCCCTTCCCGACTTGCGCAGCAAGGCGAGAGAAGGGGGAAGCGGCGCAGCCGCTCAGGGGGATGTGCCGAAGTTATTTAATGATGTTCTTGCCAAACCACTGTTCGGCAATCTTGGCAGCGGCGCCATCGGCCTTCATGTCGGCCAGAGCCTTGTCGAGCTTGCCCTGCAGCTCGGTGTCGTCCTTGCGCACGCCCACGCCGTAGTCTTCCGTGCCGAAGTGGGCTTCCAGAACCACGTAGTCCTGGGGCTTCTTGGCCACGTAGTAACGGCCCACCACTTCGTCCACCACCACGGCGTCCAGGCGGCCGGTGGACAGGTCCATCAGCGCGGTCACGTTGTCGCCAAAGGTCTTGAAGTCCTTGAAGCTCTTGAAGACGGCCTCTTCCTTCTTCACGGCGTCGACAGCGCTGCTGCCTTCCTGGGCGCCCACGGTCTTGCCGGCCAGATCGGCCTTGGTCTTGATGGCGGAGCTGGCTGCCACCACGATGATCTGGTGGTTTTCCATGTAAGGCGCGGTGAAGGCAATGTTCTGCTTGCGCTCTTCGGTGATGGTCAGGCCGTTCCACAGCGCGTCCACGCGCTTGCCCGACAGCTCGGCTTCCTTGGCGCTCCAGTCGATGGGCTTGAAGCTCACTTCCAGGCCCAGGCGCTTGGCGGCTTCCTTGGCCATGTCGATGTCAAAGCCCACCAGCTCGTTCTTCTCGTCACGGAAACCCATGGGCGGGAAGTTGTCGTCCAGGCCCACAACGATCTTGGTCACAGCCGCTGGCGCGGGCGTGGCGGCCGCAGGCGCGGGGGTTTCGGTCTTGCTGCACCCAGCAATCAAGGCGCCCAGCAAAACAAGGGCAGCGGCAGCGGTCTTCTTCATGGCAAATCGATTCTCAAAACACAAAAACAAAACACGGCACGCAATCGCGGCCGTGGCGCAAAACCCATGATTGTCCCTTAGAACCTGTTCTTATGACGTCCAGCCGGGCACCTGCAAACCTGAGCGGCGCCTCGGCACTTCATACCAAAACAGCCTCCAGCGCCCACTCAATAAGCGCGACCAGCTATTAAAACAGGAGCAACGAAAAAGCGCCCCGCAGGGCGCTTGGCATGGTGAGCGGCGCCGCAGCGCCTTCGCTCAGCGTGGCAGGTCGGAGTAACCCATCAGGAACTCGTCCACCGAGCGTGCTGCCTGGCGGCCTTCGCGAATGGCCCACACCACGAGCGACTGGCCGCGGCGGATGTCGCCCGCAGCGAACACCTTGGGCACGTTGGTGGCGTAGCCGCCGTCAAAGTCCGTCGTGGCGCGGGCATTGCCGCGAGCGTCCTTCTCCACGCCAAAGGCGTCGAGCACCGTCGCCACCGGGCTCACAAAGCCCATGGCCAGCAGCACCAGGTCGGCCTTGAAGACCTTTTCGGTGCCAGGCACTTCAACGAACTTGCCGTCCTTGAATTCGACCTGCACGGTCTTAAGGCCGGTGACCTTGCCCTTGTCGCCCATGAACTCCTTGGTGGAGATGGCAAATTCACGCTCGCAACCCTCTTCGTGGCTAGAAGAGGTGCGCAGCTTGTAGGGCCAGTAGGGCCAGACCAAAGGCTTGTTCTCCTGCTCGGGGGGCATGGGCATCAACTCGAACTGGGTCACGCTGGCCGCGCCATGGCGGTTGCTGGTGCCCACGCAGTCAGAGCCGGTGTCACCGCCGCCGATCACAACGACGTGCTTGCCATCGGCTCGCAGCTGGCCCTTGACCTTGTCGCCCGCGTTCACGCGGTTTTGCTGGGGCAGGAACTCCATCGCGAAGTGGATGCCATCGAGGTCGCGGCCGGGCACGGGCAGGTCGCGCGATTGCTCGGCGCCACCGGTCAGCAGCACGGCGTCAAACTCTTTTTGCAGTTCTTCCGGCGTGATGGTTTCCTTGGCCAGGTTGGTGACCTTGGAGCCCTTGCCCAGCGGGTCCTTGGCTGCGCCCACCACCACACCGGTGCGGAAGACCACCCCCTCGGCCTTCATCTGCTCCACACGGCGGTCGATGTGCGACTTTTCCATCTTGAAGTCAGGAATGCCGTAGCGCAGCAGGCCACCCACGCGGTCGTTCTTTTCAAACACCGTCACATCGTGGCCCGCGCGGGCCAGTTGCTGGGCTGCCGCCATGCCGGCAGGGCCTGCGCCCACCACGGCCACCTTCTTGCCTGTCTTGTGCTTGGCAGGGCGCGGCTGCACCCAGCCTTCCGCCCAGGCGCGGTCGATGATGGCGTGCTCGATGGACTTGATGCCCACGGGGTCGTTGTTCACATTCAGCACGCAAGCCGCTTCGCAAGGCGCGGGGCAGATGCGGCCGGTGAACTCGGGGAAGTTGTTGGTGCTGTGCAGGACGGCAATCGCGCTCTTCCAGTCTTGCTGGTACACGAGGTCGTTGAAGTCCGGGATGATGTTGTTGACCGGGCAGCCGTTGCTGCAGAACGGCGTGCCGCAGTCCATGCAGCGCGCGCCCTGGATCTTCGCCTGGTCTGCGTCCAGACCAATGACGAATTCCTTGTAGTGCTTGAGTCGCTCACCGACGGGCTTGTAGCCCTCTTCGATGCGCTCGTATTCCATGAAGCCAGTAGTTTTTCCCATGACGGAGTGTCCTTGTCTATGAATGTGGTGCGAAGGTCTGCGGGGTCACCTTATTTGGCGGGTACTGCTTCTTTTTTAGTAGCAGCTACCGCTGGTGTAGCGGACTCCTCCAGCACTTTCCGTTCATAAATCTCAGCCAGCGCGCGCTTGTACTCGGTGGGGAACACCTTGACGAATTTGGCGCGCGAAGCGGCCCAGTTGTCCAGCAGCTCGCGGGCGCGCTTGCTGCCCGTCCAGCGGTTGTGGTCTTCCAGCAGCTTCTTGAGCTGGGCTTCATCGGTCTGGCCGTTGTGCCAGATCGAGCGGGGCACGGTGGCTTCTTGCTCAGCAGAAGGCAGGATGCGTTCCAGCGCGACCATCGACATGTTGCAGCGCGACTCGAACAAACCGTCTTCGTCGTACACGTACGCCACGCCGCCGCTCATACCCGCCGCAAAGTTGCGGCCCGTCTTGCCCAGCACCACCACGGTGCCGCCAGTCATGTATTCGCAACCGTGGTCGCCCGTGCCTTCCACAACGGCAGTGGCACCCGACAGACGCACGGCAAAACGCTCGCCCGCCACACCGCTGAAGAAGGCTTCACCCGTGGTCGCACCGTACATGACGGTGTTGCCCACGATGGTGTTGCGCACCGCGTCGCCACGGAAGTCAATGCTGGGGCGCACGATGACGCGGCCGCCCGACAGGCCCTTGCCTGTGTAGTCGTTGGCATCGCCAATCAAATACAGCGTGATGCCGCGTGTGAGGAACGCGCCAAACGACTGACCACCCGTGCCTTCGAGCTGGATGCGGATGGTGTCATCCGGCAGGCCTTCAGGGTGCACGCGGGTCACAGCGCCCGAGAGCATCGCGCCGACCGAGCGGTTGACGTTGCGCGCCACTTCGATGAACTGCACGCGCTCGCCCTTTTGGATGGCGGGCTGGCTGCGCTCGATGAGCTTGCGGTCCAGCGTGTGCTCGATGTTGTGGTCTTGCACGTCCACATGGAAGCGCGGCACATCGGCGGGCACATTGGGCTGGGCAAACAGACGGCTGAAGTCCAGGCCGCGTGCCTTCCAGTGCTCGATACCGTTGCGCATGTCCAGCAGATCGGTGC
The DNA here is from genome assembly GCF_016406015.1 of Acidovorax sp. IB03. NCBI lineage: Bacteria > Pseudomonadati > Pseudomonadota > Betaproteobacteria > Burkholderiales > Comamonadaceae > Acidovorax > Acidovorax sp. IB03. The sequence continues at coordinate 154,361 of NZ_JAEFCH010000004.1, forward strand.
GGCCGATCATGTCGTCGAACTTACGGATACCCAGCTGGGCCATGATCTGGCGCACTTCTTCCGCGATGAAGAAGAAGTAGTTCACCACATGCTCTGGCTTGCCCGAGAACTTCTTGCGCAGCTCGGGGTCTTGCGTGGCCACGCCCACGGGGCAGGTGTTGAGGTGGCACTTGCGCATCATGATGCAGCCTTCCACCACCAGCGGAGCGGTGGCGAAGCCGAATTCATCCGCGCCCAGCAGCGCGCCGATGGCGACGTCACGGCCGGTCTTCATCTGGCCGTCGGCCTGCACGCGGATACGGCCGCGCAGGCGGTTGAGCACCAGGGTCTGCTGGGTTTCGGCCAGGCCGATTTCCCACGGGCCGCCCGCGTGCTTGATGGACGACCAGGGCGATGCGCCCGTGCCGCCATCGTGACCGGCGATCACCACATGGTCGGCCTTGCACTTGGCCACGCCGGCTGCAATGGTGCCCACGCCCACTTCGGACACCAGCTTGACGCTGATGCCGGCGTGCGGTGCCACGTTCTTCAGGTCGTGGATCAGCTGGGCCAAATCTTCGATGGAATAGATGTCGTGGTGCGGCGGGGGCGAGATCAGGCCCACACCGGGCACGCTGTGGCGCAGCTTGCCGATGTAGGTCGAGACCTTGCCGCCGGGCAGCTGACCGCCTTCACCGGGCTTGGCGCCCTGGGCCATCTTGATCTGGATCTGGTCGGCTGACGAGAGGTATTCCGCCGTCACACCAAAGCGGCCCGACGCCACCTGCTTGATGCGGCTGCGCAGCGAATCGCCGTCCAGCAACGGCAGATCGACCTCCACGTTCTCGGCGCCAATCACGCTCTTGAGCGTGTCGCCCTTCTTGATCGGGATGCCCTTGAGTTCGTTGCGGTAACGCGCGGCGTCCTCACCGCCCTCACCCGTGTTGCTCTTGCCGCCAATGCGGTTCATGGCCACGGCCAGCGTGGCGTGCGCCTCGGTGGAGATGGATCCGAGGGACATGGCGCCAGTGGCGAAGCGCTTGACGATTTCCTTGGCAGGCTCGACTTCATCAATCGAGATGGCCTTGGACGGATCGATCTTGAACTCGAACAGGCCGCGCAGCGTCATGTGGCGCTTGCTCTGGTCGTTGATGATCTGGGCGTATTCCTTGTACGTGTTCCAGTTGTTGGCACGCGTGCTGTGCTGCAACTTGGCAATCGCGTCCGGCGTCCACATGTGGTCTTCGCCACGGGCGCGCCAGGCGTATTCACCACCCGCGTCCAGCATGGTTTCGAGCACAGGGTCGTCACCAAACGCGGCCTTGTGCATGCGAATGGCTTCTTCGGCGATTTCGAACACGCCAATGCCTTCCACGCGGCTGGCGGTGCCGGTGAAGTACTTGCTGACGGTTTCCGTGTTCAGACCGATGGCCTCGAACAATTGCGCCCCGCAGTAGCTCATGTACGTGCTCACGCCCATCTTGGACATGATCTTGGACAGGCCCTTGCCAATCGCCTTGACGTAGTTGTAGATCGCCTTGTCGGCCGACAGGTCGCCACCCAGTTCCTTGTGCATGTCGGCCAGGGTTTCCATGGCCAGGTAGGGGTGCACGGCTTCGGCGCCGTAGCCTGCCAGCACGGCGAAGTGGTGCACTTCACGCGCGGTGCCGGTCTCAACCACCAGGCCCGCCGTGGTGCGCAGGCCTGCAACCACCAGGTGCTGGTGGATGGCCGACAACGCCAGCAGCGCGGGGATGGCCACCTGCGTGGCGCTCACGGCGCGGTCGCTGATGATGAGGATGTTGGCACCGCCCTTGATGGCGTCCACAGCCTGCGCGCACAGCGAGGCCAGCTTGGCTTCCACGCCTTCACGGCCCCAGCTCAGGGGGTAGGTGATGTCGATGGTCACGCTCTTGAACTTGCCGTTGGTGTGGCGTTCAATGTCGCGCAGCTTGGCCATGTCGGCGAAGTTCAGCACAGGCTGGCTGACTTCGAGGCGCATGGGCGGGTTGACCTGGTTGATGTCCAGCAGGTTGGGCTTGGGGCCGATGAAGCTGTTGAGCGACATCACGATCGCTTCGCGGATCGGGTCGATCGGCGGGTTGGTCACCTGCGCAAACAGCTGCTTGAAGTAGTTGTACAGCGGCTTGTTCTTGCCCGAGAGTACGGCCAGCGGGCTGTCGTTGCCCATGGAGCCAATGCCTTCTTCGCCATTTTTGGCCATGGGGGCCATCAGGAACTTGATGTCTTCCTGCGTGTAGCCAAAGGCTTGCTGGCGGTCCAGCAGGGGCAGGTCAGCAGTTTGTGGGGCCACAGCATCAGCACCGGTTTCAATGCTGTCGAGCTTGATGCGCAGGTTCTCGATCCACTGCTTGTAGGGCTTGGTGTTGACGATGTTAGCCTTGAGCTCATCGTCATCGATCATGCGGCCTTGTTCCAAGTCGATCAGGAACATCTTGCCAGGCTGCAGGCGCCACTTGCGCACGATCTTGTTCTCGGGGATGGGCAACACGCCAGACTCCGAGCCCATGATGACCAGATCGTCGTCGGTGATGCAATAGCGCGAGGGGCGCAGGCCGTTGCGGTCCAGCGTGGCGCCGATCTGGCGACCATCGGTGAACACGATGGAGGCAGGGCCGTCCCAAGGCTCGAGCATGGCGGCGTGGTATTCATAGAAGGCGCGACGGCGCTCATCCATGGTGGTGTGCTGCTCCCAGGGCTCGGGGATCATCATCATCACGGCCTGGCTGATGGGGTAGCCCGCCATCGTCAGCAATTCCAGGCAGTTGTCGAACGTGGCGGTGTCGGACTGGTCGGCAAAGCTGATGGGGTAGAGCTTTTGCAGGTCGGCCGCCAGCACGGGCGAGGCCATCACGCCTTCGCGGGCCTTCATCCAGTTGTAGTTGCCCTTGACGGTGTTGATTTCACCGTTGTGCGCCACATAGCGGTAGGGGTGGGCCAATGGCCACTCTGGGAAGGTGTTGGTGGAAAAGCGTTGGTGCACCAGGCCGATGGCCGAAACGCAGCGCTCATCCTGCAGGTCGAGGTAGTACTTGCCCACCTGGTCGGCCAGCAGCAGGCCCTTGTAGACCACGGTGCGGCTGGACATGGATGGAACGTAGTATTCCTTGCTGTGCTTGAGCTTGAGCGCCTGGATGTTGGCGCTGGCCGTTTTGCGGATCACGTACAGCTTGCGCTCCAGCGCGTCCTGCACGATCACGTCGTTGCCACGGCCGATGAAGACCTGGCGCAGGATGGGCTCCTTCTTGCGCACGGTGGGGGACATGGGCATGTCCACATTCACCGGTACATCGCGCCAGCCCAGCAGCACCTGGCCTTCGGCCTTGATGGCGCGCTCCATCTCCTGCTCGCAAGCCAGGCGGGAAGCATGCTCTTTGGGCAGGAAGATCATGCCCACACCGTACTCGCCCGCCGCAGGCAAGGTCACGCCTTGCTTGGCCATTTCTTCGCGGTACAGAGCGTCCGGAATCTGGATCAGGATGCCCGCGCCATCGCCCATCAGCGGGTCGGCACCCACGGCGCCACGGTGGTCAATGTTCTCCAGGATCTTCAGCGCTTGCGTCACGATGTCGTGGCGCTTCACACCCTTGATGTGGGCCACAAAGCCGAGCCCGCAGGCGTCGTGTTCGTTACCCGATGAATACAAACCGTGTTGTTGCAGATGCTGAATCTCGGCGGCCGTGGTCATGGCGCACTCCTCATATTTTTCGCAGGGATGCCGAGATTAGTGCAATGCAACATGAGTTGCAAGAAATTTAATTAGGGTCAGATACTAATTAATAAATCACCAGATTGGTGCTTACATTTATTGGGGACACATTAAATACGCACCAAAAAAAGGCATGCATAGAAAGCCTTCAGTTTTCGACGGGAGTCTTGCGTGGCCTGCCAGGCTTGGACTTGATGATGCGCCGAGGGGTTTGTTGCTGCAAGCCCTGCACAAACTCCGGACTGCCGAGTGCCCAGCCGCTCAGCGCAGCATCCGCCAGCAAGCGCTCCACTTGCTGTGATTGACCCTCTTGGAGCATGGAGGCATAGGCTGCCTCGCGGGCAAACGGGGTGTTGCCCAAAGCCCAGTAGGCTGCGTGCGGGCTCAACATGCGGTCATGCCGCAAGCCCAGCCAATGGGCAGCGCTGGACCACGGGTAATCAGCCGCTTGGGCCACCATGCCCGAACGCACGGGGTTCGAGTCAATGAAAGCCATGCAGGGCAACAAGTACGTCTGCGCTTCCAGCACCGTCGCACGGTAGCGCCCTTCCCACAGCGTGCCGGTGCGTTGGTGCCGCTTGTTGAAATATTGGGCATAGGCCCTGCCGACCGACTGCATCATCTTGGGCAAGCCCTCTTCCGAAGCAGGCGTCACCAAAAGATGAAAATGGTTGGGCATGGCCACGTAGGCATGCACCTGCACCTGGTTTTTGACGGAATGCTCTGCCAGCAGCGCCAAAAACTTTTCAAAGTCTTCAGCATCCGTGAAGACAACCTGGCGGTTGTTTCCACGCTGAATGACGTGGTGGGGATACTGGGGCAGCGTCAGTCGAGGGAGTCGGGCCATGGAGCGGGCAGTGAGGGCAAGAAGAAACAAAGCCCAATACTAACCCGTCCCCATTTTATTGCTCAGGCTGCGCTGCTCCCAGGCCGAACCGCGGGCCCATGGATTGCTCCAGACCGAACTCGCGCAGCAGCGCCACCAAGCGCTCTGCCGCACTGCGCTTTTTCTGACCGGTGTACCGCGCAATGATCAGCTCGTTCTTCATGCTGTGCTCCCACCCCACCAGCTCGGTCACCGTGACTTGGTAACCCTGCGCCTCCAGATAGAGGCAGCGCAACACGTTGGTCACCTGACTGCCCAACTCCCGGGTGTGCAGTGGGTGGCGCCACAACTCGGCCAGCGGTGTGCGCCCCAGCTGCAAAGCCTTGTCACGCCGCAAGCAGGCCGCCATTTCAGCCTGGCAGCAAGGCACCAGCACCATGGCCCTGGCCTGCTTCTGAAGGCCGAAGGCAATGGCGTCATCGGTCGCGGTATCGCAGGCATGCAAGGCAGTGACCACATCAATCTGGGCGGGCAACTCGGCCGCATCCATCGACTCGGCCACCGATAGATTGAGAAATGACATGCGGCCAAAACCTAGGCGCGCCGCCAATAACCGTGATCGCTCGACCAGTTCGGCGCGCGTTTCAATGCCATAGATATGACCACGACCCAGCGCCTTGAAGTACAGGTCGTACAGAATGAACCCCAGGTACGACTTGCCCGCTCCATGGTCCGCCAGCGTAGGGCTGCGCCCCTCCGCCGAGAAGTCTTGCAGCAAAGGCTCAATGAAATTGAACAGGTGGTACACCTGCTTGAGCTTGCGGCGAGAGTCCTGGTTCAGCTTTCCTTCTCTGGTCAGGATGTGCAGTTCCTGCAGCAGCTCAATGGATTGGCCAGGACGCAGTTCCTGCATCACCGCAGCATCAGCGCCGCGCTCCTTCGCCGTTACATGAGAGGTCGGCTTTCCCGTTTTCATTCCCTGACGGTTCGCTTGGCGTGGAGCATTCATGCATGTTCCCCCTGGCCGTTCACTGAAGGCTGCGCATGCATAGGGCACCTGGGCCCTACATCCAGGTCCGCCCACCCCTGCGGCCCCAGGCCTTCCAGCACTTCAATATTTCTCTCAAAAATGGCATCAGCCTCGGGGAAAACCGCTACAGCACGGTCGATGCTTTCTTCACGCAACAAATGCAAGGTGGGATACGGCGTGCGGTTGGTGCAATTGGAAACGTCGTCTGCCTGCGTGCCAGCAAACTGGAACTGGGGGTGGAAAAAAGCCACCTGCAAGATACCGTCAAGCTCCAGTTCTTCAATCAAATCATCGGCCAGCGCCGTGAAGTCATTGAAATCCAAGAAGTCTTGCATGCACGCAGGCGCGATCAGCAACGTCGTATCGCGCTCTTCGGCAGAGATCGCGTTCAGCGCCAAGAGCTCGCGCCGCAAATCGCCCAGCAACGCCTGTGGCTCCGCCGCCGGGCTGACCACGTAATGCACCTGCCCTTTGACGTGCACGCCTTTGGCAAACGGGCATAGATTGAGGCCGATGACCGCGCGCTCCAGCCATCGCACGGTGTCTTGCAGCACCACGTCTTCACGGATGCCGTTGGGCAAAGGGCTGGTTTCGGTCAAAGAGGAATGTGGGGAAGATGGCATCAGGCACGCAGGGTGAGGGGTCGCGACACGCGAAGGCGCAAATTGTAGGCGCCGGGCCGCCTTGGCCGCTCGGCCACGCCCCATCAAGCCATCAAGCGCTCACCCGAAAGACGCTCGTGTTCGCGGATGGCGAACCTGTCTGTCATTCCGGCGATGAAGTCAGCCACAGTCACTGCGCGCACCGTGTCGTCACCCTGCTGCGCCTTCCATGCGAAGGCTGGCTTCATCTCAGCCGGACTGTGCACGTAAATGGCAAACAAATCTCGCACAATCCGCTTCGCATTTCCCGTCATCTCCATCACCTGGGGGTGACGGTACAGGGAACGGAACAAAAACCGCTTGAGCTCTAGAGACTGCTCACGCATCAATGGACTGAAACGCACCAGAACCGGCAATGCACGCACCGACTCCACGTCGGTCGGCCGGTATTCATTGATCGCCTCACGCGTCGCATCCATCACATCGTAAACCTGCGCGCTGAGCATTCGACGGATGGATTCATGCAGACAGCGGCGCTGCATGCCTTGGCCCAGCAAATGCGGATGTTCTGTGGTCGCTTCGTCACGAAAGCGCGCAAACAGCGGCACATCGTCCAGCTGATCCAACGTCAAAAGCCCCGAGCGCACACCATCGTCAATATCGTGCGCGTTGTAGGCAATTTCGTCAGCCAAGTTGCACAGCTGGGCTTCCAGGCTCGGTTGCTGCTTGTGCAAAAACCGCCATCCCACGCCATTCGGCTCTTGCCCTTCCAGGCGCTGCGCATTTTGCAAAGAGCAATGCTTGAGGATGCCCTCCCGGGTTTCAAACGTGAGATTGAGGCCATCGTAGGCGGGGTATCTCTCTTCCAGGCTATCGACCACCCGCAAACTCTGCAGGTTGTGCTCAAACCCACCAAAAGGCTTCATGCATTCGTTGAGCGCATCCTGCCCCGCATGGCCAAACGGGGTGTGCCCCAAATCATGCGCCAGCGAGATGGCCTCCACCAAATCCTCATTGATCTGAAGCGCCCGGGCAATGGAACGCCCCAGCTGGGCAACCTCCAGGGAATGCGTCAACCGCGTACGAAAAAGGTCACCTTCATGGTTCAGGAACACCTGCGTCTTGTAAACAAGACGCCGGAACGCGGTGGAGTGAACGATGCGGTCGCGATCCCTCTGGTAGTCCGTGCGGGTCGGAGCGGCCACCTCAGGGTGCAGGCGCCCTTTGCTGTTGGCAGGATGACAGGCAAACGGGGCAAGATTCATGGCTTCGCATTAAAACGACCTCTAGCGCTTATCAGATAAGCGCTAGAAGCTATCAAATTAATAGCAATCAGGCGCAACAGGCATCAATCACTTCACGCACCAGCGCATCGGGCGCGGCACGCACGCAGGCCCGGCCCGGCCCGTCAATCAGCACAAAACGGATTTCGCCCGCCTCCGCCTTCTTGTCCACGCGCATCAGTTCCAGATAGCGACCAGCATTGTCGGCAGCATCCAGCACCGCGCCACGCAGGGGCAGTCCGGCACGCTGCACCAGCACCTTCAAGCGCGCCACAAACGCATCATCTACCAAGCCCAGCCGGTGCGACAGCTCGGCCGCCATCACCATGCCTGCACCCACACCCTCACCATGTAGCCAGGCGCCATAACCCATGCCGGCCTCTATGGCGTGGCCAAAGGTGTGACCAAAATTCAAAATGGCGCGAAGTCCGGCCTCGCGCTCGTCCTGCCCCACCACCCAGGCCTTGATCTCGCAGCTGCGCCGCACCGCATGCGCCAGCGCCGTGCGGTCGCGCGCCAAAAGCGAATCCATGTGCTCTTCCAGCCAGCCCATGAAATCCATGTCGGCAATCGGCCCGTATTTGATGACCTCAGCCAGGCCGGCAGAAAGCTCGCGCGCAGGCAACGTATCGAGCGTGGCCAAGTCACACACCACCAGCTGCGGCTGGTAGAACGCGCCAATCATGTTCTTGCCCAGCGGGTGGTTGATGGCCGTTTTGCCGCCCACCGACGAATCGACCTGCGCCAGCAGCGTGGTCGGCACCTGCACAAACGGCACACCGCGCATATAGCTGGCAGCGGCGAAGCCCGTCATGTCACCGACCACGCCGCCGCCCAGGGCGAACAACACGGTCTTGCGGTCGCAGCCGTGCTGCAGCAGGGCGTCGAAGATCAGGTTCAGGGTTTGCCAGTTTTTGTGCTCTTCGCCGTCTGGCAGCGTCACCGTGTGCACGACTGGATAGCGTTGCTTCAGTGCCACGACCAACCTTGAACCGTAAAGGGGCTGCACCGTTTCGTTAGTCACAACCAAAGCAGCCGTGCCTGCTGGCACTGCCCCATCACCGCTCAGACCCTGCAGCAGATTTTGACCGATTTGGATGTCGTAGCTACGGTCATCCAGCTGGATGCGCACATTCTCGGCATTGAAAAATACGAACGGCTTCATGCGAAATTTATTCATCAAAAAATAATCCCCGGCTAGCGGGGATCATTTCAACTAAAGAGGTCAGATAAACCAATGCGGAAGCGGAAACTTTTGTTGGATACCAGACACCGTTATACCTTACTGACAACTAGGTGCAGCTACATCCAATCGCACGGTTTGCACGGTCTTGCTAGGCCCTCCAGTAAACGTGAAGATCCAAGTGTCTTTACCGCCAGGGCTACCCGCTTTACCACCGGCTGACAATCGCACTTCTGTACGACCACTGGACCGATCCAGCGTTGGTGAGCCAGCTATTACCGACGGGGTAGCAAGCTCCTTCAGTGAAGTCACTGCGATAGTAGTGCCAGTCGGCGCAGCAAACTTTTTATCAGTACCCAGGAACAAGCTCACGCTTTCATACTTACAAGTTGCTTTGTCGGCCAATGACAGCTGGAGGGCCTCACTTGGTGGAAGTGCCGCATATGAAATCGCGATATCAGAAAGTGCCTTTTCATAGAGGTTAAGCCAACCAACCGAGGTCACCCACAGCTGCATCGAATCGCTGATTAATGTTCCCTGCCCCGTCTGCGTAGAGAACACAACGGTCACGGGCTCACCGTCTGTCGGGCGCGGGTTCTGCACCGTGTAGTCCACGCTGCAAACACCGTTAACGGTAGTGCAACCACCGCGTCCGGATGTTCCGACAGCGCCAAAATCTGCTTGCGCAACCACGGGCACGCCGTCTGCGACCGGATTACCGTTGGCATCAACAATCCTCACAGTCAACTTAGACGAATCGCCGGAAAGATCGTAGTCCAAATTAAACTTTGAGGCAGAAAGGTCAAAACCACTCGGAGTAGCCACACCGGTTGTGACCGTCAACGTGTCGGACTGCGTGCTGATGCTGCTACGGTCACGAACCGCTGCCTTGATGATGACCGAGGTCGGCGAAGACTTCGAGTTCACCGTCGCAATGACCTGACCGGAAGCGTTGGTCGTGCCAGACGAGGCATTCAGGGTCACGCTGTCAGCCGGCACCGCGGTGAAATCCACCACGACGTCCTGGAGCGGTGAGCCACTAGAGTCCACCACGGTAAAAGTCAGCAGGGCTACTTCAGAGCGTCCGTTACCGCCAGCACCTGCAATCACGATGGATTTGTCGCTGGGAGCGACGTTGGTGAAATTGATGGCCGAGGCAGCTGCCTGTGGATTTTGTACCACACCGCCAGAAATAGCCACGTTTTGCCTACCAACCAAAGAGACTTCCGTGCCCGTTTTGCTGGTCACGGCGGTCGTTGCGACAAGCTGTGTTGCCCCCTGCGACGTCACGGTTGCAGCCTTCAAATCGATCTCAGCAACGCCAGCACTATTGGTGAGGGCCGTCGCCGATCCCGGCATGAATGCCAGCAAGCCGGGACCACTTTCAGAAAAAGTAACGATGACATTCGATATGGCATTGCCCGATGGGTCTTTGACGGTCGCCCTGGCGCGCACCGTGGGATCGGAGGACGCGAAGTTATTCACCGCCACGTCCGCGCCAGTGACACGGCTGTACGCCTGAACGGTCACAGTCCCATTGTTCGCAGTACCACCTGTGCCACCACCACTGCCGGAAGTGCCAGGGTCACCACCCCCACCACCGCATGCCACCAAAACGGCCACCAATGGCACGGTCAATATCCTGAAAAGATTTCTCATTTTTTCCCCAACAATTAATCTATTTACCGCACTGGACCACGGTCAGTAATGACCTTCGGCGTAATAAAAACCAACATTTCACGTTTCGAAGACTCTTTTGTCCGGCTCTTGAACAAATTGCCCACCACCGGCACATCCCCCAAAACAGGAATTTTATTTTCCTGATTTGACTCTTCCATCTCAAAAATACCACCAATAACAACCGTGCCACCATTTTCAATCAAAACCTGAGTTTTAATATGTTTTGTATCAATCGCAACACCTTGGGTTGTCGTTTCACCTCGGCTGTCCTTATTAACATCCAAGTCTAAGATAATATTACCTTCTGGCGTTATTTGAGGTGTGACTTCGAGCTTCAAAACAGCTTTCTTGAAAGCAATAGTAGTGGCTCCGTTAGGTGCGGTAACCGAATAGGGATACTCAGTCCCTTGCTCGATCAGAGCTTTTGTTTGATCCGCAGTGATCAATCTTGGGCTAGAAACAATTTTACCTTGCCCTTCCGCCTCCATGGCAGAGAGTTCAAGCGTCAAAAATCTGTTGGCTGCTGAGTTGAAGATAGATAAAGCGAATGATCCAAAATTTTCGACTCCGGACAAAGATGCTGGTAAATTAACGAACGTACCCGAAGTATCGAATGTAGACCCATAGCCAGTGGAAGTTGTAGCATTTTGGTAGCTGGTACCAAATGCTATGCGATTGTTCCCACCAATCCCGTACCCCCCATCTCCCCCTCGCTGAGCGCGAAGGTCTCCACCTCCAAGCTTCACACCGAGAGAGCGACCAAATGTGTCACGAGCCTCAACAATCCGAGCCTCAATTACAACCTGACGTACGGCGACATCCAAGGTATTCAAAAGCTGGCGAACCTCTTCCAGCTTTGCTGGCGTATCCGTGACAAAAATTTGATTAGTTCGAGGTTCAGAAATCGCACTCCCTCTCTCAGAAAGAAATCTGTTTGAACTACTACCAGCAGTGGAACCGCTAGAGGCAGTGAGTTGATTAACCATATCAGCGGCTTTGGCATAATTCAACTGAAATGCCTGAGTCCGCAAAGGCTCCAATTTTTGAATTGCCTGAGCTGCCTGGTAATCCTTCTTCGTACGATCATCTATCTCGTCTTTAGGAGCGATCCACAGCACGCTACCAATTTTTCGCATCCCGAGACCCTTGGCATCCATGATGATTTGCAAAGCCTGGTCCCACGGAACGTCTTTTAAACGAAGGGTAAGCGCCCCAGTTACCGTATCTGATGTGACGATATTGAAATTAGTAAAGTCCGCGATAACCTGCAAAAGAGAGCGAACTTCAATGTTCTGGAAGTTCAAAGACAATTTTTCTCCGCTATAGCTTGGGCCAGAAGTCAGCTTTGAAAGATCGATTTTTTTCTGACGAACCTCAATGACAAACTGATTATCACTTTGGTAAGCACTATGCTCCCACTCACCGATTGGCTCAACCAACATCCGAACTTTATCGCCCTGCTGAGTAGTGGTCACCGTTTGAATGGGGGTACCAAAGTCACCCACATCTAACCGGCGACGCAAGCCCTCAGGCAAGCTAGACCGAAGAAACTCAACCGCCAGTCCTTTACCCTGCTGCTGAAGATCAACACCTATCTGATTGTTAGGCAGCTCCACGATCACTCGTCCAGAGCCATCAGCGCCACGACGAAAATCAATATCTTTGATTGCAAGAGTATTGTTGTTATAGCTATCCGAAAACTTTACAGGGGTCTGCACCTGATTCAGAGACGAAGAACTCACCGCATCCAACATGATCAGCAGCGAGTTGCCCTGCAACTCTGCCTTGTACGATGTGGGCTGTTTAAGGTTCAGAACGATTCGTGATCGCCCACCTGCCTCCACCACGTTTGCAGACCTAAGATTGCCTTGATTAATTTCCACCACGCTCCGCCCGGAGCCGTTCGTGGCTCCAGGGAAATCCAACGCAATGCGAGCAGGGGATTGCGTGGAGAAGCCGGTTGGCAAGGCAGACAAAGGCTCGGCGAGTTCTACACGGAGCACCTCTGCCCCCCCCTGAACGGAGCCAGTCACTGATCGTATGGACTGATCTGCAATAGCAAAGAACGGAACGGCGACAGCGCAGAAGGCCAAAGTCCCTCGTTGGATATTCTTGATGAATAAATTATTTTTCAGGATCATTTTTTTGCACCCTCTTGCAAATCGAGTGAAGTCATTTTCTCGGTCCAATCCCCAGTGGAGTCCTGGACAATTTCCCTCAACTGAATTGCAGATTCAGTTATTTTCACTACACGACCGTAATTCTGCCCAAGATAATCACCGACTTGAACTTGGTATAGAAGATTATCAACCTTTAACAAAGCAGTCGGCTTGCCAGCTTTGGTGAGACTTCCCACCATTGCCATGGTATCCAATGGATACGCCTCCAAAGGCTGCTTCCGCCTGATTTGCTCCGGCGCTATGAGCGAAGCATTCGCACCTGTTTGGGAAGAGTCCCGTTTCAACGCCTGAACCAATTTCAAACTGTTAAACGGATCCACTTCAGACGCCACAACGTAGGCCTGAGGTTCGAACTTTTTCGGCTCCGATATAGGAGTCACACGAGGTTTAGTTTGCGCCCTCTCATTTGCCATCCACTGCTGCAAATCATCTTCACTAGAGGAAACACATGCAGAAAGCATCCCTGCAATCAGAGGTATAAGTACTAATTTAGGCGCAATCACTTGGAAGCTCCCGGTTTAGTGGAACCAGCTTTTCGTTGAGCCTGAATTTCTTCCCCATCTAAGTACCTAAAAGTTCGAGCCGTCCCCTCCAAAACTAGCACATTGGTGTCTTTCGGATTTCCAGAAATCGATAGATCATTCAGAGTGACAATGCGAGAAAGATGTGCCACATCAGCAGCAAAAGAGCCAATGTCGTGATACTTGCCAGTTACTTTTAACGCAATAGGCAATTCTGCGTAATAGTCTCTAACCACTAACTGCCCAGGCCTGAAAAGCTCAAACTGCAAACTGCGCCCAAGACCTGCTTGATTGATATCAGAGAGCAAAGCAGCCATTTCCGCCTTGCTGGGCAATTGTTTCTCTAACTGAAGAACATACTGCTGCACCTGCTCACGCTGCTTTTTCAAAGCTTCCAAGCTCACGGCTTTTAAGAGTTTTTTCTGATAATCGGCACGAAGTGATACCTCTGTGCCTCGCTCAGTCTCCAGCTCTGCCACATAATCTTGCAAGACCACAAACCACAGAACCACTGCCACGATCATGGAGGTAGCAACATACAACAAAACGCGCGGCAAAACAGGCCAAAGCGACGGATCTTTTGCATCCAACCCACCAAATTGACGCTGCAGATATATCTGCAGATCCTCTAGGTTAAGTCGCGAAGATGATTTCTTATTGGTCATGGTTGCTTTTCCCCTGACACACCAGTTTTTGCGGATGAAGCACCGGAAGCTTTTGCAACTTCACTAGGACGCATCAGGGTGAATTGCATCTTAAAGCTAGCCACACGGCGCTGATCTTTAGGGCCTACAGAAACATTCGCTGCAGTAATCTCAAGCAACTCCGGTTTAGAAATCCATGGCGTGTTGTTTGAAAGGTTTCTTAGGAGTTCAGAAACTCGCTCGTTCGATTGCGCCACCCCCTGCATCATGACGGTGTTGTTGCTTTGCTTAAAATTAGATACATACACCCCATCAGGCAACTGACGCACCAGTTCATTCAGCAAATGAACTGGCATATTTCTATCTGCCTGAAGATTTTCGACAGCTTTTTGCCGAGAAATAAGCGCTGATATTTCCTCCTCGATCGTGGCTATTTCCTTGATCTGCCCTTCCAAAACGGCAATTTCCCTACTCAAAAATTGGTTTCTTCCCTGCTGATCTGCTATCAGCATTTGCAGCCACCAGTAAATCACACCCGCTATGATTAGCCCCACCAAAAAAGAGGCAAGCAAAGATGCCTGGAATGCTTCCCGGCGGCGCTTTCTGGCAACCTCTCGGTGAGGAAGTAAATTAATCAAAATCACCGCAAAAACCTCCGCATAGCCAGTCCACACGATGTGAGATAAGAGGGCGCCTCACGCACCATCTTCTTCAATCGCACCCCGCTTCCAATTTCCATACCATCAAAAGGATTGAGGGAGCTGCATGGAAAACCAGATTGCTGAGTCACAGCCTCAGTCAATCCCGGCAAAGGGGCGGAGCCTCCGGCCAGCATGATGTGATCCACACGGTTGTGCGGGGTACTGGTGAAAAAGAACTGAAGAGCTCTTACGATCTCTTGAGCCATACTATCGACGAAGGGGCGCAGAACCGCCGACTGGTAGTCCTCCGGCAGATCACCGTTTCGCTTCTTGGTCTCAGCCTCCTCCACGGAGAATCCATATTGGCGGACGATGAGTTGTGTAAGCTGGGCACCACCGAATGCCTGATCTCGGTCGTACAGCACCTCGTCGTTCAAAATCACCTGCATGCTCGTAGTCAAAGCACCCACCTCGAAGAGGGCCACCATGGCATTTGAGCCTTTCCCCGGCAAGGCTTCTATGAGCCGCCCGGCAGCCAAGCGGGATGCATTGGACTCGATGTCAACAACGATAGGCTTGAGGCCTGCCGCCTCCGCCAAGCCCTGTCGATCTTGGACTTTCTCCCGCCGCGAGGCAGCAATAAGCACATCAATGTCACCAGGGGAGTTTTTGCTAGGGCCAATAACGCAAAAATCTAAACTCACCTCATCCAGCGAGAACGGAATGTACTGATTTGCCTCAGACTCCACCTGAACCTCAAGCTCCTGCTCAGTCATCCCCCCGGGCAAAGTTATGCGCTTGGTGATCACGGCTGATGAAGGGAGAGCGAGCGCTACGTTCTTTGTGCGAGTACCACTCTTCTTAACAACGCGGCGCACAGCTTCAGCAACCTCATCGAATTTTTCGATGTTGCCATCCGTTATCCAGCCACGCTCCAAGGGCTCGATAGCACAACGTTCAAGAACGAGGCCTCCCGCCTTGTTCTTACCCAACTCGACCAGCTTGACACTGGACGAACTGATGTCGATACCCAGCAGAGGTGCAGCCTGACGACTGAACAAAGATCCCATTGAGATCAAGATTGGCCCCCTGTAATTTGTATAAATAACGCAACAAAACTTAACACTTCACTTGAATGCTATCAGTAAGATAGTTCTCCGACAAAGAATTTTGCCTGCTTAAGAGCCCTCGAACGTTGCCAAAACAAGACGGTTTTTTGCGTCTCCTGTGAGTTACATAGCCACTCTGCCGTTTTCAACGGCATTGAGCCCCCCATTACTTCAACTCGGCGTAATTTTTGCCAGCATTTTTATAATGCTCTGAACAGTTTTGAGCAGCGATATGCCTTCCCGCCCCTCCGATCAAGCCCCACAAGCCACCCCGAAGTCCAGCGCCGGCCGCAGATGGACAAGCACTCTTCTCAAAATTTTGGCCTGGGGCTTAGGCCTAGCAGCGGCATCGACGGTCGGTTTAGCGCTGACTGTGCTGATCGCTCTCGCGGTCGCTTACCCCAATCTTCCAGACGTATCGGACTTGGCGGACTACCGCCCCAAGCTGCCCCTGCGCGTCTTCTCTTCTGAGGGGGCCTTGCTTGGCGAGTTTGGGGAAGAGAGGCGAAATTTGACTCCGATCCAAGACATCCCCAAAGTGATGAAGGATGCCGTTTTAGCAATTGAGGATGCTCGCTTCTTTCAGCACGGCGGCGTGGACTACAAAGGGGTCGTGCGTGCGGGGCTGGCAAACGTTGGCAGGGTTAAAAGCCAAGGCGCTTCTACGATTACCATGCAAGTTGCCAGAAATGTTTACCTCTCCTCAGAAAAAACATTTACTCGCAAAATTTACGAAATACTACTCACATTCAAGCTTGAGCACTTGCTCACGAAAGATCAGATTCTTGAAATATATATGAATCAGATTTTTCTTGGTAACCGTGCATATGGTTTCGCAGCAGCCTCTGAAGCATATTTTGGCAAGCCTCTCCAATCTATCTCCATCGCCGAGGCGGCTATGCTGGCAGGCCTTCCCAAGGCCCCATCAGCTTACAACCCCATCAACAATCCTAAGCGTGCCCGGTCGCGTCAGTTGTACATCATTGAACGCATGGAGGAGAACGGCTTCATCACAGAACAGGAAGCCATTGAAGCGAAAAAG
Organism: Acidovorax sp. IB03; assembly: GCF_016406015.1. Lineage (NCBI taxonomy): Bacteria > Pseudomonadati > Pseudomonadota > Betaproteobacteria > Burkholderiales > Comamonadaceae > Acidovorax > Acidovorax sp. IB03. The sequence goes on from NZ_JAEFCH010000004.1 coordinate 170,811, forward strand.
GAAGAACTGAAAATCCGGTCAGGGTTGAGCAATACGCGAGTGCACGCGGAGTACGTGGCAGAGATGGCCCGGCAACTTATCTTTGCTCAGTATGGCAACGAAGCCTACACACGCGGTCTTAACGTGTACACCACGCTCAACGCTGGGGACCAAGAAGCCGCCTACACCGCTCTGCGGCGTGGAATCATGGATTACGAGCGTCGGCAACATTACAGGGGACCGGAGAAATTCGTAGCACTCCCATCGGGAGAGGGGCCAGAAGTAGAAGATGCGATTGACGAAGCTCTGGCCAGCCACCCCGATAACGGCGATGTGCTTGCTGCTGTGGTGCTTGAAGCCACTGCAAAAAAAGTTGTGGTCGCACGTGCAAACGGGGATGTCATTGAAGTCACGGGCGACGGACTGAAGCCGGTGCAGTCTGGCTTGAACGACAAAGCAGCCCCCAACATCAAAATCCGCCGGGGTGCCGTCATACGAATCTCCAAAGGAGCAAAGAGCTGGGAGATTACACAGCTGCCAGAAGTCGAGGGGGCGTTTGTCGCCTTGGACCCTCGTTCAGGAGCCATCAAAGCTCTAGTGGGGGGGTTCGACTTCGATAAAAACAAGTTCAATCACGCCGCTCAAGCCTGGAGACAGCCAGGGTCGAGTTTCAAACCCTTCATCTATTCGGCAGCCTTGGAGAAAGGCTTTACTCCTGCCACGGTGATCAACGATGCCCCGCTGTTTTTTGATGCCGGCACGACAGGCGGTCAACCCTGGGAGCCAAAAAACTACGATGGCAAATATGACGGGCCAATGACCATGCGGACGGGCTTGGCCAAATCTAAAAATATGATTTCCATCCGGATTCTTCAGTCAGTGGGCCCAAAAACGGCTCAGGAATGGGTATCACGTTTTGGATTTGATGCCGAGAAGCACCCAGCCTATCTGACCATGGCACTGGGCGCAGGTTCGGTCACGCCTATGCAGATGGCGGCGGCTTACTCGGTATTTGCTAACGGCGGCTATCGCGTGCACCCATGGCTGATCACTAAAGTCACAGATCACAAAGGCCGAGTTATCTCGGAAACCACACCTCCGACACTCGACGAGACGAATCGGGCTATTGATGCACGAAATGCATTTGTGATGAACAGCCTGCTGCAAGAGGTGACCCGCTCTGGAACTGCCGCTAGAGCACAAGCAACGCTCAAACGCACGGATTTGGCGGGCAAAACAGGCACTACGAATGACTCTGTGGACGCTTGGTTCGCGGGGTACCAACCCACTGTGGCGGCGGTCACCTGGATCGGATACGACACACCGCGAAATCTGGGCAGTCGCGAAACTGGAGGGGGGCTGAGCTTACCCGTGTGGATCAGTTTCATGGACAGAGCACTCAAAGGCGTGCCAATCACGGAACCTAAGGTGCCTGCGGGCGTGGTGAACGTTGGGGGTGATTGGTTCTATGAAGAATATGCACGCAGCGGCGTACCTAGCCTGGGCTTGGAAGACAAAGGATCTTCCACGACACCTCTTGCAGCGCCGCCACAGCAGCCGGCGGCAGAAGAGCGCAACCGTATTTTGGATCTTTTCAAAAACTAGGTCGGGGCATCAACACGCCGTCCAGTTCAATTGACATTCGCTGGAGCACGATATGGATTGGGGCAACCCTGCCCCGCTGTCTTATCCCGCGAATGTCAAAGGGATCCCGGCCTGAAGTGAGGCAGCTCGACTCAAGCAAGCGAAAAATTCACCCTCGCCTTTTGTGTCTTGCCAAGAAGACCCGTCATATCGATAGTGGTATCCGCCCGATCTAGCAGCCATCCAGATCTCGTGAAGAGGTTTTTGCAGATTGATCACGATTTGGGTTCGGTTGGGAAAGGTCAAAGTGATCATTCCTCCGGACCGCTGGTTATCAATATCGGCATCAGAGGCCTCATTGATGTCATCGCAGCTACGCTCTACCGCAAGCAGAAGCTTCTCCGCAAGATCCATGAATTCAAGATCAGTCATTACAATTTGCATATGTTGAAAGCAGCCCAAATTCTAGTGAGTGCGCTTGTCCTTGCTGGCAGTGCGGCAGCCTTGGTCGGATGCGGGCAGCGCGGGCCCCTTTATTTACCGAGTACTCCCGAGGCTCAAAAGCGAGCAACGTTGCCCGAGACACTGAACCCCGCCTCATCCGAACCAAGAGAAAAAACCAAGTAACGATTTCTGTGCGAACTAGGGTCGTACAGCCTCTCCTGAGGTGAAGATTCGATGAAACTGTTGACGTGGTGCCCCCCCCGGGGTTTGAACTTCAACTGAACAGATTCGAACTGAATTGCTGTGGCTGCTTGCATCGCAGAAGTTGGTAGCTGATCGGCATGAAGAGTCTTCTGAGACTGGATAAGCGAACCGATCACAATCAACGCAAGTTACACAGATTGAGCTATAAACCGGCATCTCAACACTTTTAAATCACAGAGCATCTATGAACCGCGCAGAACTCGTTGAAATCCTCGCCTCCAAGAATGACCTGTCCAAGGCAGCCGCCAATGCTGTACTGGAAACGCTGATCGACACCATTCAAACAGCAGTCAAGAAGGGCGATGCTGTCCAACTCGTGGGATTTGGTACTTTCAAATCTGCGAAGCGTGCAGCACGCACAGGCAAGAATCCTTCCACTGGCGCCGCCCTGAAGATTCCTGCGACCACTGTGCCTAAGTTTGTGGCGGGTGCGAAGTTCAAGGCAGTGGTGGACCCGAAAGCAGCCAAGCGCAAAGCAGAGAAGGCAGGCAAATAAATCTCTGCAGCATTGCTAGCGATATGCAACCGCCAATGCCTAACCGCATTGGCGGTTTTTTATTGCCCGGCAGCCCAGGCAAGCCTCATGTGAAACAGAGATGCATCAGCTACCTGCCAGAGCGTCATCGCTTTGGTCTATGGCATGCCTCGCATGGCCGAGAAAAGCGTGAGAAACCGCTCTGTGTCTTGATCATCCAAAGCCCATCGCCGTTTGAATGCGCTTGATTGGGAGGTTTTCGTGATTGAACCTTCCGCGAGGCCGGCAGTGCGAGCCCGCATGGGCACTTTGCGAAAGCAATTGGACGAGTTGTTCCAGCGCCTGGAGCCTATGCTCCAAAGCAACGAAGGGCGGGCATTGTTTGTTGAAATGCGTACCCGTAGGCTGGCCTATGTGGCGGCCTTCACTGCAGCGGCAGACATGCAGGAATCCGATGCGGCGGCCGCCAACCAACTGCTCACGCAGAAAGTTCTCCCAGCGATTGACGCATTGGCGCAGCCCATCACGCAACTCAAAGCGTTGCAACTGAAGATTTCCAATACGTCGGGGAGCCGACTGGAAGCGCAGATGCAGCGCCAGAACCAGATCAACCTGGCCATTGGTGCGGTGGCGGTAATTCTGGTGGTGGTGCTGGCAGGCTCACTGGTCAGGGCCATCATGCAGCCCTTGGAACACGCCATGAAGGTGGCGGCCACAGTCGCGCAAGGGGATCTGACCTTGCCCATCCGTACAGACGGAGACCACGAATTCACCCGGCTCCTGGAGTCGCTCAAGGCCATGCAAAGCCATTTATCCGCAACCCTCATGCGGGTGCAGGAGAACACCACGGAAGTGGCCTCAGCCTCATCCCAGATCGCGGCTGCGAACCTGGACCTGAGCGCACGAACCGAGGCCCAGGCCAGCTCACTGGAACAAACCGCAGCCTCAATGGAGCAAATTACTGCGTCCGTCCAAAGTAACCAGCAGATGACCCAGACGGCCAACCAGTTGTCGGCCACAGCCGCCAAGCACGCCAAGGACGTGGGCGAGCGTGTGCAAGAAGTGGTGGGAATGATTCGCGACCTGCACGAATCTTCGCAGCGCATCCGCGACATCACCAGCGTCATCGACGGCATCGCTTTTCAGACCAACATTCTGGCGCTGAACGCAGCCGTGGAGGCCGCACGCGCCGGCGAGCAAGGCAGGGGCTTCGCCGTGGTGGCCGCCGAAGTGCGCTCGCTGGCCAAGCGCTCGGCAGAAGCTGCGCAAGAAATCAAGACCATCATCCAGACGAACACCGAAAAGATGGATGCGGGCACAGAGCTGGCAGAAAAAGCTGGTACCGCAGTCCAGGAGGTGGTTACGTCGATTGAGCGAGTCAACGCCACTGCTGCCGATGTCGCCGTAGCCTCCCGCGAGCAATCCGATGGCATCGATCAAATCAGCCAGGCCGTCATGCAGCCGGACCAAGCCACCCAGCAAAACGCAGCCTTGGTAGAGGAAACCTCTGCCGCCACCAGCAACCTGGACGACCAGGTGCAATCACTCAAGCAGCAGATTTCACGCTTCCGCCTGGCCTGAGGCTCAGCGAACAAGGCTGCTTCGTCTGCGAGCGCTTGAACGAAGCCAGCCTTGGCGTAGAACGCCACCGTATTGCCCCCTCCTCCATCAAAACCACTTTTTGAGTCGCGGCCGGGAAGTCCTCATAATGGCTGCGCAACCGAACTCTTCGCAGTGACCGACCATGCCAAAGCGTACCGATGCTTCCACCCGGGCTCCGCGAGCCTTGTGCCATGACTGAGCATCCCTTCCCCTACGAGGGCCCCGAGGAGTTACGCCAGCCCATCCTGACGGCGCTGCGCCGCGTGGTGGACCCTGAAGTGGCGCTGAACGTGGTCGATGTCGGTCTCATCTACGGCGTCACCGTGGCCGATGGCAAGCTGCATGCCCAGGTCACCATGACCTCTGCGGCGTGTCCGGTGACCGATGTGATCCTAGAGGACATCGAAACACAGCTGGACCGCGACATGCCACCCGAATTGTTGATAAAGGTCGAGCTGGTGTGGTCCCCGCCCTGGTCCACCGACCGCATGAGCGAGCGGGCTCGCCGCTTCATGGGATGGTGACCCCGCCTCCTCCCTCGGCACCCATGCGAACACGCGTCGCGCCCGCCAGGCCTCGCACGCTGGCGCCGCTGGTTCTGATCCTGGTAGCGCTGGCACTGGTGAGCGGCATCACCGGGGGCCTCGTTCGCGCTGGGGTGCCCTTGCCCTCCCTCTTCCCGCTTTCGGGCTGGGCGGGGCATGCCGCGGTGGCCCACGCGGGGCTGATGATTTGCGGCTTCATGGGCACAGTGATTGGCGTGGAGCGAGCCGTGGCCGTGAAATTGCGTGCGGCCTGGCTCGCCCCACTGGCATCTGGCGTTGGGGCCCTGTGCCTGCTGGTCAATAAGACCGACGTCGGCGCCGTACTGTGGCTCGCCGCTGCCGTGTTCTTCACCGCCGTCAACGTCGTCGTTGTGCATCGTCAGCGGGCCGCGCACACCCTGCTGCTGCTCGGGGGGGCTTTGGCGTGGTTGATTGGCTGCGTGCTGTTTTTGCGCCGGCCTGGCGACGCTGCCAGCCTGCCCTGGTGGTTCGCCTTTCTGGTCATGACCATTGCTGCAGAACGCCTGGAGATGACGCGGCTGATGCGCAGGCGCCCTGGTGCCAACGCATCGCTTTGGCTGCTGCTGGGGTTGATGACACTGGGCGCTGCGTTGACGAGTTTTTCGGTGCGCATAGGCGGCGTGTTGTACGGCCTGTCGCTGCTGCTCCTGGCGCTGTGGCTGGGAGTGTTCGACATCGCACGCCGCACGGTGTTTGCCCACGGGCTGGCCCGCTACATGGCCGTGTGTCTGCTCGGGGGCTACGCCTGGCTTGCGGTTGCTGGCTGGGCCTGGACGGGCAGCACGCTCGGTTTGCCCCTGCGAGACATGGCCCTGCATGCACTCGGGCTGGGCTTCATTGTGAGCATGATGCTGGGGCATGCCCCGGTCATCCTTCCTGCCATTGCACGCATCAAAATTGAATTCGGTAAGTTCTTCTACCTGCCCTTGGTGGCCTTGCACCTGTCACTGATCGTGCGCCTGGTCTGGGGTCTGGATGACCCGCACTGGCGCGCCACGGGGGCGCTGCTGAACACGGGTGCCATGGCGCTTTTTGCCGCCACCATGCTGGGGGGAGCGCTGTTGTGGCGAGTGCGTCACGCGCGTGCGGGTAACGACGGCGAATAAACACGACCAGCACGACACCACACTCCACTCCCGCTGCAAGCTCCCCCCTTAAAAAGCGCAGTCTTCATGCCCCCACCAGGCTGTTGATCTGCGCTTGTTTGCGTGACATGTCGTCATCAGAGTCGGCAACCCGTGCTGACTGAACCAAGCACCGATGCCGATGGCCTCAGCCCGACCGGCTTCGGACAAATTGCGCTGTGAACTGCATTGACCCAGGATAAAACCCGGCGGATCGCCCACCCCCGGCTCGGTACTGGTGTGGCGAATCAGCAGTACACCGCCCTCACGCGCCATCATGGCAAGAGACGGCGCCGATGGCGCACCAAAGGCGGCACGCCCCAGAACACACAACCCCGATCCGATCAGCCATGCGCGTCGATCCATTTTTCCTGCCTCCAGAGTTGGGACCTCAAAACGACCTGGCATCGCCGATCCGCATCTGCCTGATTGAGGGCCCAGCTCAGGATTGAATATCAACCGACCAATTTTTGCCGTCAGGGGAGCCGCAAATCCATACCAAGCTTCCAGGAAAGGCCGAACGTGAAGGCCAACACACACAAAAGCGCCAGCATGAAGATGGCTAAAAACTTGCTACCCCTGCGTATCAGGGCGCGCCTGTCCATCACCTTGTTGCCCTGGTCGTAGTGCCACTTGATGGCAAAAAACATGCAGGCGCCGAAGATGAGAACCTTGAACGTCAGGAAGGCTACCGGAACCCAATCAATCATTTTGAGAAACTCCAATGGTTCGCACCAAATAACTTCATAAACAGCGAGCTCGCATCCATGCGACCTTGCGTCCTGCTCTGCCAGAGCGCGGGCACTGTGAAGTCGTAACCTCACCTGTGACACCTTGTTGCTGCCCAATAGCCACAGCGCAGCAAATAGCGTTCGTTAGCGGAATGCTTCCAACATCAAGTTCGGCTGGCGGACTGCACGGTCTGCCTGAATCGTCAAGACTCCTACAGTGCAAAACAGCCTTGCGGCTCAGTGAACCCGTAGCACCTCAAACTGCTGCTGGTGGGGAGAGACCTGTATCGAGACCTCATCACCCTCGCATTTACCCAGAATGGCCTTGCCCAAAGGTGCTTCGCTGCTGATGACCTGAACGAGGTAAGCCCCGCTCACCAACTTCATGCTGCCTCCTTCCGGGCCGAGAAAAAGCTGCAGCTGCTTATCGTTTGCATCAACCAAGCAAACCAGCGCACCGATTTGTATACCTTGATTGGCGTCATAGGGGCGCGGATGGAACTGGCGCCAATGGGCCATCGCATGGCGGATGGCTTCTGCGCGCCGAGCTTGGCCGGTCGCAAGGTAAGCGGCTTCGAGTCCCAACGTGTCGTATTTGTTCTCGGCGATGTTTTCTTCGTGGGTCGCCGCCTCATGGGCCACTCGCACTGCCTCTTCGACTTTCAGCAGGTCCTCGGCTAGTCGCTCCAGCACTTGCTGCCGCAGCAAGAATTTATCCATGATGAAAGATAGGCATCTCAAACAAGCGAAGGCAATTCGTGATTATGAAGGGCTCCGCCCGCCGTTGATACTTGGGCTGGCAGATTGGGATGGAAACGCTTCTGTTATCCCAAAGGCTGAACATTAACTTTGGGCGACTGCTTCAATGACGCAAGCTCGAGACTTCGAATAGAGTGCAGCGCCATCAATGCTGCGCCCTGCGCCAGCGATGCCTCATCGATGTTGGGGCAGGGATGATGGCGCAAGTACTAGGAACTGGCTTTTTTACAGAGATCCTGCTGTTACCCGAGTGAGCCACTCGCGGTGCCAGTCGGGCGCACAACGGCCACATCGCAAGTTAGGCGCAAAACTTGCATGGTCTTGCAAATGCCGACCTATCACGCCCACCTGAGACTTATCCGGCACCCGTCCAACGTGGTGTCCCGATACCCATGAGCTGGCGCGCCTGCTTGGAGCTGCACTACAGCTTGGAATCAGCGCGTACCGTTGCCCGCTATCGCCATGACGGGCCGCTGCGCGTGCTGCGGAGCCTCTACCCCGAGGGCGACACCGTTTGCCACAACGTACTGGTCCATCCGCCGGGCGGTCTGGTGGGGGGCGACACGGTGGAGACCCAGGTGTCGGTGGCGCCCGGCGCGCACGGTCTCGTCACCACACCCGGCGCCACCCGTTTCTACCGCTCGTTGGGCGAGCCGGCCCGTCAGCGCGTGCACGCCCGGCTGGAGGCTGGCGCACGGCTAGAGTGGCTGCCGCTGGAGGCCCTGGCCTATAACCAATGCCAGGCTGAAAACCGTGCCGTGTTTGATCTTGCCCCCGGTGCCGAACTGCTGGGCTGGGATATCACCGCGCTGGGCCTGCCCGCGGCAGACCAGCCTTTTGCGGAGGGCTGCTTCACGCAGCATCTCGAGGTGCCGGGCGTCTGGCTGGAGCAGGGCCGCATCGCAGCCGACGACCTTCGGCTGCTCAATAGCCCGCTGGGCCTGGCCGGCCAGCGCTGCCTGGCCACGCTTTTTTTCATGGCAGGCACGCCCATCGAGCGTCAGCGCCGCGACGTCGCGCTCGACGCTGTGCGCCGGGTGATCGACGCGCATCCCTTGCGGCTCAGCGCCGGCGCTACCAGCCCGCATCCACAGGTGCTGGTGCTGCGGGTACTGGCTCCGCTGGTTGAACCGGTACTGGAACTGTTGCGCCCGGCCCGTGCAGCGTGGCGCCAGGCACTGTGGCAGATGGACGCTGTGGCACCTCGGGTCTGGGCGACCTGAGCTTGTTGCGGCACGATGCGACCGATGGAGCTCTGGAATCCCCGGCTCAGGCGTCCTGCAGCAGGCTGCTCGCGATCGCCGCTGCCGCCGTGCGCGTTTCCACCCCCAGCTTCTCGAAGATGTGCTCCAGGTGTTTGTTCACCGTGCGCGGGCTCATGCCGAGGATGTCGGCAATGTCGCGATTGGTCTTGCCCTTGGCGAGCCAGGACAGCACCTCGGTCTCACGTGGTGTGAGGACTGCGCCAACCAGGCGTTTGTGTGCCGCATTCACTGCGGGACCGCCCTGGCGCAACAGGATCATGGTCTCGCCCGGGCCGGTCTGCCCTAGGTATTGGGCCTGCAACTGGCTGCCGTTGGGCAGCGGGGTTAACGTCTCACCCTGCGTGATGGCAGCCTGCAACCAGCCCTTTAGCGGCGTCGCGTCGTCCTGCGGGCCCAGCGCTTCTTCCAGCCAGTGCATGGCCTGCGGCGAACGCCAGGCGATGCGACCCTGGCTGTCGAGCAACACTACACCAAGTCCGGCCACATCCACTGCCTCGCGTGCCAGCCGGCTGACATGCGCATTGCGCAGGTGGGTGGCCAAGCGTGCCAGCACCTCGGGAATCTTCAGCGGCTTGACCACATAGTCCACTCCGCCGCTGGCAAACCCTTCAACGATTTGTTCAGTCTCGGCCAAGCCAGTCATGAAGATCACTGGCACGTGGGCCCAGGAGGGTTCGGACTTGAGGCGGCGGCACAGAGCAAAACCGTTCTCGCCCGGCATGATGGCGTCGAGCAGCACGGCGTCGGGGACGGCCATTTCGAAGCGCTCCAGCGCCTCGATGGCGTCGCGCGCCACCAGCACGGTATAGCCTTCGATTGCCAGCGCATCGCAAAGCATGCGCAGGGTGTCGGGCGCGTCGTCCACCACCAGCACGACGCTGGAGACTGCAGGCGGCATGACGGGTTCAGCTTTCATCTTCGGTATCTTTCAGGCGTTCGATCAGGGCAGAGAAGTCAAAACGGTCCACGTGCACCGTCAGGCTTTGCAGCACTTCCGCAATCGCCGGCTCCTGCTCGGCACTGCTGCGCAGCAGGCCACGCAAGCCACTGGCATTGCCCATGCGAGCCAGGCCGATCAGACGGTGGCGCAGTTCATCTGGCAGTGGCAACTTGTCTTCCGACTCCCGCTTCACCGATGGGACTTCAGGGGTGTGCGGCAGGTTGTGCTCGTGCACCCACTCCAGCTGCAGGACCCGCGCCAGCAGGTCCAGCAGCTCGGATTCGATCACTGGCTTGCTCACGAAACCCTGGCAGCCAACGGCTTCCAGCAGCTCGGGTCGGTTCTCGAACGGGTCGGCCGAGACGAAGATGATCGGCAAGTCGGGCCCGACATTGCTGCGGATGAGTTGCGCGGTCTGCCAGCCGTTGAGGTCGTCCATGTTGATGTCGAGGAGTACCGCATCGGGTCTGTGCTGCTGCAAGATCTCCAGGCATTCGCGGCCGCTGGCTGCCTCGCGCATGATGAAGCCCAGCGGCAGCAGCAGGCTGGCCAGCAGCTGCCGCTGGATGGGCTGGTCGTCCACCACGAGCAAGGTGCGGCGAGGGTCGAGGTAGCCGACGATGGGACGCAGGTGGCGCACGGTGCGTGCGACCGGGGCCTTGATCTCGCGCAAATAAAGGCGCACGCTGAAGGTGCTGCCCTGGCCCACGGCGCTGCGCAGTGTGAGCTCACCGCCCATGAGGCTGGTGAGCAGACTGGTGATGGTCAGACCCAGGCCGGTTCCCGCTTCGCTGGCACGCCGTCCGGCGCTGCCGCGCTCGAAGGGCTGGAAGATGCGCCCCTGGTCTTGCGGGGCGATGCCGATGCCAGTGTCTTCCACCTCGAAGCGCACCACTTCGTGCCGGCAGTCCACGCGCAGCACGACAGCACCCCGGTTGGTGAAGCGCACAGCGTTGCCCAGCAGGTTGATGAGGATCTGGCGCAGGCGCTTGGCGTCGGCCTGCACCCAAGCGGGTACGCGGCCCTGGGTTTCGAGGCGGAACGCGAGGCCCTTGCCCTCGGCCTGGGGCTGCACCATACGCGCCAGTTCGGAGAGGAATTCCTGGAAGGGCAGCGGCGCTGGGTCCAGCCTCAGGCGGCCGGCCTCGATGCGGGCCAGGTCCAGCAGGCCGTCGATCAGTGCGTGCATGTGCTGGCCGCTTTGCTGGATGGTCGTGACGGCCTCGCGCGCGCTGCCCTGAAGCTCGCCGCTGCGCAGCAGGATTTGCGAATAGCCCAGGATGCTGTTGAGGGGCGTGCGCAGCTCGTGCGTCATACCGGCCACGTAGCGCGTCTTGGCCTGACTCGCATTCTCGGCCACCTCCTTGGCGCTTTGCAGCGCGGCGTCGGTGCGCTGGTGGGCGTCGATTTCCTTTTGCAGCAACTGGGTCTGGCGCTCGGATTCGTCGTGCGCCATGCGCCGACTTTCGTTGGCCAGCACCAACCACCAGGCCCACACTGCAGCCAGCAGAGCAAGCAGCGAAAACACCTTGACGAAGGGACCGCGCAACGCGTCGGGCGGCGCGGTCAGGCTCTCCTGCATGTAGACCACACCCAGCACAAAGGCCATGACGGCGCAAAGGGAGAGGAAGACCGTGAAGTACTGGCCGACGCGGAAGTTGAAGCGGTTGTTCAGGCTGGGGGGCAGGATGGCTGCGAGCGCGGCGCGCACCTGGTCAGCCGCGCGCGCCTGGGTCTTGCAGCGATCATGGCAGCGTGATTCGAGCGAACAGCACAGCGAGCAGATCGGCGCACCGTAGGCCGGGCAGGCAGCCATGTCGGTGCTCTCGAACGGGTTTTCGCAGACGCTGCAGCGCACGAGTTCACCGACCTGCCAGGGCGAAGGATCGCGGCGCGCAAGGTAGTAGCGCCCCCGGGTGGCCCAGGCCAGCAGCGGCGCCGTGACCATGGCGGTGAAGAGCGCGATGAAGGGCGCGAAGGCGGCAGCGTATTCGCCCAGCCAGCCGAAGTGGGCCACGACCGAGAGCACCACGGCCAGTCCCATCGCACCCAGGCCCACAGGGTTGATGTCGTAGAGGTAAGCGCGGCGGAACTCCACGCCCTTGGGACTCAGACCCAGCGGCTTGCTGATGACCAGGTCCGCGACCAGCGCGCCCACCCAGGCGATGGCCACGTTGGCGTACAGGCCCAGCACGCGCTCGAGCGCGCCGAAGACGCCCAGCGTCATGAGCAGCATGGCGATGATGACGTTGAACACCAGCCAGACCACGCGGCCCGGGTGGCTGCGCGTGAGCCGCGCGAAGAAGTTGCTCCATGCCAGTGAGCCGGCATAGGCGTTGGTGACGTTGATCTTGACCTGCGAGATCACCACGAACAACACCGTGAGCAGCAGCGCAGCTGTGGGGTCGCTCAGTGAGCGCAGGTAGCCCACCAGGTACATCTGCGTGGGCTCGGCAGCGTGCAGCGGCGATGTGCCGTACTGCAGCGCGACGAAGGCCAGAAAGGCCCCGCCCAGCATCTTGAGCATGCCCGGCAAGATCCAGCCCGGGCCCGCCACGAGCACTGCGCCCCACCAGCGCCAGCGGTTGGCCGAGGTGCGTGCAGGCATGAAGCGCAGGTAGTCCACCTGCTCGCCGATCTGCAGCACGAGCGCGAAGGTCACCGCGGCGGCAGCGCCGAACATCAGCGGCTCGAAGTCGTTGCTGCCCGAGGTCAGTCCGGACAGGCCCGTGAACTGCACGTAGAAATCGGGCTGGGCCAGCGCAAACCATGCGAAGGGCCACAGCAGCAGCACCACCCACAGCGGCTGGGTCCAGGTCTGCAGACGGGAGATGAAGGTGATGCCGTGCAGCACCATGGGGATGATGACCAGCGAGGACAGCACATAACACCACACCAGCGGCCAGTCCAGCACGAGCTGCAGCGCCAGCGCCATGATGGACGCCTCCAGGGCGAAGAAGATGAAGGTGAAGCTGGCGTAGATGAGCGAGGTGACGGTAGAGCCCAGGTAGCCGAAGCCAGCGCCGCGCGTGAGCAGATCCATGTCCAACCCGTAGCGCGCCGCATAGACGGCAATGGGCAGACCCGTGAGGAAGGTGACCAGGCCCATGACCAATATGGCCCAGAGCGCGTTGGAAAAGCCGTAGTTCAGCGCGATGGCGCCGCCGATGGCCTCCAGCGCCAGAAAGGACACGCCGCCCAAGGCTGTGTTGGCCACGCGCAGCTCACTCCATTTGCGTGCACTCTGGGGCGTGTAGCGCAGCGCGTAGTCCTCCAACGTCTCGTTGGCTACCCAGGAGTTGTAGTCGCGGCGGATGCGAAAGATCTTTTGTGGTGCGTGGTTCATGCCTGCGCTTTTTTGGTGCATGCACTGTCAATACCAGTGCACACGCAAGAACCGTACTCAGCGATGCGCGCAGCCCGCGTACGTCAATTGACGTATGGGCCGTGGAGAGGGTTGTCCCTAATCTCAAGGCCGTGGTGACGCCGTGTCGCCCAGCACCTCCCGCAGGTGTTCTTGGTTCCCAACTCTTCTCTTCAGGAGTGCCCCATGAAAGACCAGACCGATCCGTCCCTGCTCCACCCGTCTGCTGCCGCCGACCTGCAGCGCCGCCGCCTTCTGCAGGCCATGGGCGCCATGTCCGTGGTCGGTCTGCCCGGCATAGCCATGGCCCAGCAGTTCCCCACAGCCAAGGTCAACACGACCAAGCTTGCCGTGACCGACACCGAGGTGGTGGTAGGCCAGTTGCACTCGTCTTCCGGCACCATGGCCATTTCTGAAACCGGTTCCATCCAGGCCGAGCAGCTGGCCATTGACCAGATTAACGCCATGGGTGGCATCCTGGGCCGCAAGATCCGCGTCATCAAGGAAGACGGCGCCTCCGACTGGCCAACCTTCGCCGAAAAATCGAAGAAGCTGCTGGTCAACGACCACGTGGCCGCGGTCTTCGGGTGCTGGACCAGCGCCTCGCGCAAGGCCGTGCTGCCGATCTTCGAGAAGGAAAACGGCCTGCTCTACTACCCCACCTTCTACGAAGGCCTGGAGCAGTCCAAGAACGTGATCTACACCGGTCAGGAAGCCACGCAGCAGATCATCTACGGACTGGACTGGGGCGCGAAGGAGAAGAAGGCCAAGACCTTCTTCCTGGTCGGCTCGGACTACATCTGGCCGCGTACCTCGATGAAGATCGCGCGCAAGCACATCGAGAGCGTGGCCAAACTGGGCAAGGTGGTTGGCGAGGAGTACTACCCGCTGGGCAACACCAACTTCAACTCACTGATCAACAAGATCAAGGTGGCCAAGCCGGACTGCATCTTCGCCGCCGTGGTGGGCGGCTCCAACGTGGCCTTCTACAAGCAGCTCAAGGCCGCCGGCATCACCGGCGACAAGCAGTTCCTGCTGACGCTGTCGGTCACCGAAGACGAGATGACGGGCGTGGGCGGCGAAAACTTCGCCGGCTTCTACAGCTCGATGAAGTACTTCCAGACCCTGGACAACGAAAACAACAAGAAGTTCGTCGAAGCCTTCAAGGCCAAGTACGGCAAGGACGCCGTCATCGGCGACGTCACGCAGGCGGGCTACCTGGGGCCCTGGCTGTGGAAAGCCGCCGTCGAGAAGGCGGGCAGTTTCGACATCGACAAGGTGGTGGCCGCCTCGCCAGGCATCGAGCTCAAAACCGCACCCGAAGGCTATGTCAAGGTGCACCAGAACCACCACCTGTGGAGCAAGTCGCGCATCGCCATGGGTAACAAGGACGGCACCTTCAAGGTGGTGGCCGAGTCGCCCAACCTGATCGAGCCCGATCCGTTCCCGAAGGGCTATCAGTAAGCAGGAATCCCCGCGAGGGGGTGCCGGTGGCGGCCATGGTTGCAGCAACGGATGGCCGCCGCCCTTGTTCTCAGACAGACAGGTGACGCCATGGAATTTTCGGAAATGCTCAACATCGCCCTCATGCAGGGCTTCGCAGGACTCAGTCTGTTCTCGGTGCTGCTGCTCATGGGCCTGGGCCTGGCCATCATCTTCGGCCAGATGGGCGTGATCAACATGGCCCACGGCGAGTTCATGACCATCGGCGCCTACACGGTCTTTCTCTTTTCCACGCTGACAGAGAAGTTCGCACCCGGCTTCATGCCTTACTACTTCCCGCTGTCCATCGGTGTGGCCTTCGTCTTGGCCTTCATCGCCGGTTGGCTGGTGGAATGGGGGCTGATCCGCTTTCTCTACAAGCGCCCGCTGGACACGCTACTGGCCACCTGGGGCCTGAGCCTGGCCATCCAGCAGGTGTTCCGTTCAGCCATCGGTCCCAAGGAAGTCAGCCCTGCGCTGCCCGAATGGCTGATGGGCTCTTGGGCTCCGGCCCCGGGGTTGGACATTCCGATCAACGGCCTGTTTGTGCTGGGCCTGACGCTGCTGGTCACCTGCGGCGTTCTACTTGCCCTTTACAAGAGCCGCTGGGGCCTGCGGGTGCGCGCCACGGTGAGCAACCGCACCATGGCCAACGCCATCGGCATCAACACCAGCAAGACCGACCGCCTGACCTTCGCCATCGGTTGCGGCATCGCTGGTGTGGCGGGGGCAGCCTTCACCACCATCGGCTCTACGGGGCCGACCAGCGGCTCGCTCTACATCGTCGATTCCTTCCTGGTGGTGACTTTTGGTGGTGCCGCCAGCCTGCTGGGCACCGTGGTATCCGCCTTCGGCATTGCGCAAACGCAGTCCATCAGCGAGTTCTTCATCAGTGGCTCCATGGCCAAGGTGCTCACGCTGTCGCTGATCGTCGTGATTCTGATGATCCGCCCGCAGGGCCTGTTCGCCAGCAAGGTGCGCCGCTGATCCTGCCCTCAATTCTGGAGTCCTACCATGAACAAGTTCACCGCATGGATCAACAGCAAGGGGCTGAGCAGCGTGCTCATCCTGGCCGTCGTGCTGCTGGTCCTCTTCCCGCTCGCCTTCGACATCTTCCGTCTCAACCTGGTGGGCAAGTACCTGACCTACGCCTTCGTGGCGCTCGGTCTGGTCATGCTCTGGGGCTATGGCGGCGTGCTGAGCCTGGGCCAGGGGGTCTTCTTCGGCCTGGGCGGCTACGCCATGGCCATGTTCCTCAAGCTGGAGGCTTCCGACCCCGCGAGCACCAAGATCCAGTCCACGCCCGGTATTCCAGACTTCATGGACTGGAACCAGCTCACAGAGCTGCCCCTGTGGTGGCAACCCTTCGAGCACCTGCCTTTCGCGATCATTGCCGTCGTCGCCATTCCCACGCTGCTGGCTTTCATCATCGGTTATGCCATGTTCAAGCGACGCGTGGGCGGTGTGTACTTCGCCATCATCACCCAGGCGGTGGCGCTGATCCTCACGGTGCTCATCATCGGCCAGCAGGGCTACACGGGCGGCGTTAACGGTATGACCGACCTCAAGACGCTGCTGGGCTGGGACATCCGCACCGACAGCGCCAAGTACATCCTCTACTACCTCTGCGCCCTGCTGCTGCTGGGCAGCATCGCACTGTGCCTTTGGGTGCAGAAGAGCAAGCTTGGCACCCTGCTGCTGGCCATGCGCGACAAGGAAGACCGGGTGCGCTTCTCGGGCTACGACGTGGCCATGTTCAAGGTCTTCGTGTTCTGCCTGGCGGCCGCGCTGTCCGGTATCGGTGGGGCGCTGTTCACGCTGCAGGTGGGCTTCATGTCGCCGTCTTTCGTGGGCATCGTTCCCTCGATCGAGATGGTGATCTACGCCGCCGTGGGCGGGCGCATGAGCCTGGTGGGCGCGGTCTACGGCGCACTGCTGGTGAACTTCGGCAAGACCTACTTCTCCGAGAGCTTCCCCGACCTCTGGCTGTTCCTGATGGCCGGACTGTTCATCGGCGTGACCATGGCCTTCCCCGACGGGCTGGCTGGTGTGTGGGAGAAGAAAGTCAAACCCTGGTGGGCGCGCAAGCAGGCCGAACGCCTGGCTAGCCGCGCGGCCGTAGCGCGCGATGCTGCCACGCCGGCGACCCCCACTGACGACATCAACGCGCCGAGTACTGTGCGTCCGCTGCATGCCACCCCCACGGGCCAAAACGCCTGAAATCCCAGGAGTCCATCATGAGCAACACCGACTTCGCCGTGGCCATCGAAGACCTGACGGTCTCCTTCGACGGCTTCAAGGCCATCGACAGCCTGACCCTTTATATCGACAAGAACGAGCTGCGCGTGATCATCGGCCCCAACGGCGCAGGCAAGACCACGCTGCTGGACCTGATCTGCGGCAAGACCAAGGCCAGCAGCGGCAGCATCAAATTCAGGAACGAGGAACTCACCGGGCTGGACGAGCACATCCGCGTGCGCCGCGGCATCGGCCGCAAGTTCCAGACCCCCTCGATCTACGAAAACCTCTCCGTCTTCCAGAACCTTGAGGTGTCTTACCCCGCCGGTCGCTCGGTCTTCGGCGCCCTCGGCTTCAAACGCACCGACGAGGTCAAGGCGCGCGTGCAGGTAGTGGCCGAGGAGATCGGCCTGGCCGACGCCTTGGAGATGGAATCCGGCCTGCTCTCGCATGGTCAGAAGCAGTGGCTGGAGATCGGAATGCTGCTGATGCAGGAGCCCGAGCTACTGATGCTCGACGAGCCCATTGCCGGGATGAGCGCCCGCGAGCGCGAGCTGACAGCCGAGCTGCTCAAGCGCATCTGCAAAGGCCGCTCGGTGATCGTGATCGAGCACGACATGGAGTTCGTCAAGCAGATCGCGCACAAGGTCACTGTGATGCACCAGGGAAAGATCCTCGCCGAGGGCTCCATGGAAGCCGTACAGGCCGACCCCAAAGTGATCGACGTCTACCTGGGCCACTGATTTCACCGGAGAACACACCATGCTCAAAGTCACCGACATGTACACGGCCTATGGCCAGAGCGAAGCGCTGCACGGCATCTCCTTCGAAGGACACAAGAACGAGACGGTTGCCATCATGGGCCGCAATGGCATGGGCAAGACCACGCTGTTCAAGAGCCTCATGGGTGTGCTGCCACTGAAGTCCGGTCGCATCGAAGTCGCGGGCCAGGACGTCTCGAAAGACGAAAGCTACCAGCGCGTCGCCAAGGGCATTGCCTACGTGCCTCAGGGTCGCATGATCTTCCCCACCCTCACGGTGGAGGAAAACATCCAGACCGGCCTGGAGAACTCCAGAACCAAGCAGATTCCGGACGAGATCTACGCGCTGTTCCCCGTGCTGTGGGACATGCGCCGGCGCAAGGGCGGCAACCTCTCGGGCGGGCAACAGCAGCAGCTGGCGATTGCCCGCGCCTTGGTTACCGACCCCAAGGTGCTGCTGCTCGACGAACCGACCGAAGGCATCCAGCCTTCCATCATCAAGGACATCGCCAAAGCGCTTAACGAGATCCGCAAGCTGCGCGAGATCACCATCGTTGTGTCCGAGCAGGTGCTGTCCTTTGCCATGGACGTGGCCGACCGCCTGTTCGTCATCGAAGGCGGGCGCCTCGTGCACGAGACGCTGCGCGAGCAGACCGACGTCAATCGCATCAAGTCCTATCTCTCTGTCTGAAATCCATCCGTCTGATCCATCCGTTTTCTTTCGCCCTCAAGGAGCATCACCATGGCTGACACCCTCATCAAAGTTGATCTGACCCAACCCGCCCCAAGCAACCCGCTGGTGCACAACCGCTGGCACCCGGACATCCCGATTGCCGTGTGGGTCAAGCCAGGCGACGACTTCATCCTCGAGACCTACGACTGGACCGGCGGCTACATCAAGAACAATGACAGTGCGGACGACGTGCGTGACGTCGACCTCACCACCGTGCACTACCTCTCAGGCCCGGTGGGCGTGCAGGGCGCAGAACCTGGCGACCTGCTGGTGGTGGACCTGCTGGACATCGGCGCCAGGGACGACAGCCAGTGGGGCTTCAACGGCTTTTTCAGCAAGCAGAACGGCGGCGGCTTCCTGACGGACCACTTCCCGCTGGCGCAGAAGTCGATCTGGGACTTCAACGGCATGTTCACCAAGAGCCGCCACGTGCCGGGCGTGGAATACGCCGGCCTGATCCACCCGGGCCTGATCGGCTGCCTGCCCGACAAGAAGATGCTCGACGAGTGGAACAAGCGCGAGGCCGAACTGATCGCCACCGACCCCGACCGCGTGCCCGGCTTGGCCAACCCCCCCTTTGCGGCCACCGCGCACTGCGGCAAGGCCCAGGGCGACGTTGCCAACAGAGTGGCTGCCGAAGGCGCACGCACCGTGCCGCCTCGCGAGCACGGTGGCAACTGCGACATCAAGGACCTGTCGCGTGGCTCGCGCATCTTCTTCCCGGTCTATGTGGATGGCGGCGGCCTGAGCGTGGGCGACCTGCACTTCAGCCAGGGCGACGGCGAGATCACCTTCTGCGGCGCTATCGAGATGGCCGGCTGGGTCCACATGCGCGTCAACCTCATCAAGGGCGGCGTGGCCAAGTACGGCATCAAGAACCCGATCTTCAAGCCCAGCCCGATCACGCCGAACTACAAGGACTACCTGATCTTCGAAGGCGTCTCGGTCGACGAGCAAGGCAAGCAGCACTACCTGGATGTGACCGTGGCCTACCGCCAGGCCTGCCTGAACGCTATCGAGTACCTGAAGAAGTTCGGCTACAGCGGCGCCCAGGCCTACTCCATCCTCGGCACAGCACCGGTGCAGGGCCACATCAGCGGTGTGGTCGACGTGCCCAACGCCTGCGCCACGCTGTGGCTGCCCACCGAGATCTTCGACTTCGACATCAACCCCACGGCGGCCGGCCCGGTGAAGTTCATCGACGGCAGCGTGCAGATGCCCATCTCGCCCGACAAGAAGTAAGCCCCAGGAGCCCTGCATGCCCACCTATGACTACGCCTGTCCGGCCTGCGGCGGCTTCGAAGCGCTGCGCAGCCTGTCGCAGCGCGATGAGCCTTGCAGCTGCCCGGACTGCGGCACTGCCTCCACGCGCGTGTTCGTGGCCGCACCACGCCTGGCCTGCCTGAGCAGCGAGACGCGCCGCGCGCACGAGACCAACGAACGGGCATCGCATGCCCCGCGTTCCTCGCGCGATGGCTCGTACGGGCGGCTCAAGCACCCGGCAGGGTGTGGCTGTTGCTCGACCAGCGGCAAGCGCGGGGCCACGGTGACGGCGCCCAATGGCGCCAAGGCCTTTCCCTCCAAGCGGCCTTGGATGATCAGTCACTAAGGTTTCTTCTTTGCTGTCGTGCTTCTTTATGTGCGCCTCTTCTTCCCCTCCCTATCCCCCCCACCCCTTTCCGCCCCGCGGGGGTGGAAAGGGGCGGGGGGATAGGGGGAGGGAAAAGCAGCCTCTCATACCAACCCAATAAACGAAACACTCACTCCGAAGGAGAAAAGACATGATCCACGGCGATATTTCCAGCAGCAACGACACCGTCGGCGTTGCCGTTGTCAACTACAAGATGCCGCGCCTGCACACCAAGGCCGAAGTACTGGCCAATGCACGCAAGATCGCCGACATGGTGGTCGGCATGAAGCAGGGCCTGCCCGGTATGGACCTGGTGATCTTCCCCGAGTACAGCACCCACGGAATCATGTACGACGCCAAGGAGATGTACGACACCGCCGCCGCCGTGCCGGGCGAGGAGACCGCCATCTTTGCCGAGGCCTGCCGCAAGGCCAAGGTCTGGGGCGTTTTCTCGCTCACCGGCGAACGGCATGAAGAGCACCCGAACAAGGCGCCCTACAACACACTCATCCTGATGAACGACCAGGGCGAGATCGTGCAGAAGTACCGCAAGATCATGCCCTGGGTGCCGATCGAAGGCTGGTACCCCGGCAACTGCACCTATGTGAGCGAAGGCCCCAAGGGCCTGAAGGTCAGCCTCATCATCTGCGACGACGGCAACTACCCGGAAATCTGGCGCGACTGCGCCATGAAGGGCGCCGAACTCATCGTGCGCTGCCAGGGTTACATGTACCCGGCCAAAGACCAGCAGGTGCTGATGGCCAAGGCCATGGCCTGGGCCAACAACAGCTACGTGGCCGTGGCCAACGCGACCGGCTGGGATGGCGTCTACAGCTACTTCGGCCACAGCGCGCTCATCGGCTTCGACGGCCGCACGCTGGGTGAATGCGGGGAAGAGGAAATGGGCGTGCAGTACGCAGCGCTGTCCAAGAGCCTGATCCGCGACTTCCGCAAGAACGGCCAGAGCGAGAACCACCTGTTCAAGCTGCTGCACCGCGGCTACACCGGCAAGATCAATTCCGGCGAAAGCGGGGATGACGCCAAGGGGGTAGCCGCCTGCCCGTATGAGTTCTACGGGAAGTGGATCAGCGACCCCGAAGGCACACGCAAGCAGGTCGAGTCGTTCACGCGCTCCACCGTCGGCACGGCCGAGTGCCCGATCGACGGCATTCCGAACGAGGCCCCCAGCCACCGCTGAGCTACCACCGCCGGCCCGCAGCCCGGGCCGGCATGTCCCCTGTTGTCCCGAGGCTGCGCTGTGTCTGCTCCTGCCCCTGTCTCCGATCCGCTCGCGGCCTACCGCATCACCGAAGCGCCCTACTACCGCCCATGCAGTGGCGAGGTGGCGCTGTACCAGCACGCCTACGCGCACCGCCTGCCGCTCATCCTCAAGGGGCCGACCGGCTGCGGCAAGACACGCTTCGTGGAGTACATGGCCTGGAAGCTCGGCCGCCCGCTGGTGACACTGGCCTGCAACGAGGACATGACGGCGGCCGACCTGGTGGGTCGCTGGCTGCTCGACGCCGACGGCACGCGCTGGCACGACGGGCCGCTCACGCTGGCGGCGCGCCATGGCGCGATCTGCTACCTCGACGAGGTGGTGGAGGCGCGCCAGGACACCACGGTGGTCATCCACCCGCTGACCGACGCGCGCCGCATGCTGCCGCTGGACCGCAAGGGCGAGCTGGTGCACGCCCACCCGGACTTCCAGCTCGTGGTCTCCTACAACCCGGGCTACCAGAGCGCGGCCAAGGACATGAAGCCGTCCACGCGCCAGCGCTTCGCGGCGCTGGAGTTCGACTACCCCGACGCGACGGTGGAAACCGAGATCGTGGCGCACGAGGCTGGTATCGACGCCGCGCTGGCCGCGCAACTGGTCGGCGTGGCGCAGGGCTCGCGTGCGCTGCGCCAGCAGGGCCTGGACGAAGGCATCTCCACCCGTATGCTCATCTATGCCGGCATCCTGATCCGCGACGGCGTGGCCCCGCGCAACAGCTGCGAGATGACACTGACGCGCGCGCTCACCGACGACCCGGACCTGGTGGCCGCGTTGCGCCAGCTCGTGGATGCCCACTTCCCCTGAGCCGCGATGAGCCGCGATGAGCCGCGCCGACGCTGACACCCCCACCCTTGCCGCGCTGGGCCTGCTGCTCGGTGGCCTGAGCCGGCGCACGCTCACGCTGCAAACACTGGCCGGCGCCTCACCATCGCTATCTGCGGCCCCGCGCGCCGTGCTCAGTACGACGCACCTGCTGCTGCCGGCGGCGGTCATGCAGGATGCCACGCTGGCACGCGCCGCCATTGCCCACGCAGCGGCGCACCTGCTGTATTCGTCACCGGCCCAGGTTGCGGGCACGCTCAAGCCACTGGGCCTGGCCGTGGCGTCAATGATCGAGGATGCGCGCGTTGAAGCGCTGTTGATGCAGCGCCTGCCCGGCGTGCGCCGCTGGTTCCTGCAGGCCCAGCCGGCGCACGACCCGCACGGGCTGGACGTGCCCAGCCTGCTGGCCCGTCTGGGCCGCGCACTGCTGGACGGCCGCTACGCCGACGGCAACCACTGGGTGCACAAGGGCCGCACGCTGTTTGCCGCCACCCGCCATGACCACGGCCTGGAGGACCAGGCCGCCTTCCGGCGTCTGGCCTCCATCCTCGCCAACGACCTGGGCCAGATGCGTGTGCGGCTGGACCCGCAGCAGTGCGTGGTGCCGGCCGCCTACCGTGACGACCACAGCTACCTCTGGCAACACGGCGCCACGGCCGACGACACCACTGAAGCGCTGCAGGTCCTCACCGCGCCCCCCCCGCCCGCCGACGCCTCACCGGCCGACACACCGCCGACCGATGCCGAAGAGCAACCCATCGACGACGGCATCTGCCACCTCTACCCGGAATGGGACTACCGCCTGCAGCGCGAACGCACCGACTGGTGCACCGTGCGCGAGGTGGTGCCTCCGGCCGCAACACTTCACGGCTTGCCGCCCGCAGCCGGGCCCGCCACACCCTGGCGCAGCCGGCGCCGCTTGAGCCGCAACCAGCGCCTGCGCCGGCAGTGGGAAGGTGAGGACCTCGATCTCGACGCCGCCATCGATGTGCAGGTGCAGCGGCGCCTGGCGCTGGCTCCCGATGGGCGGCTGTTCGTGCGCCCCGGCATCGAGGCGCCGCGCTGCAGCGTGCTGGTGTTGCTCGACCTGTCGGCCTCCACCGGCGACGTTGCCGCCGGCAGCACGCAGCCCTTGCTGGCCGTCGAGCAGCAGGCAGCGCTGCTGCTGGCGCGTGCCGCCCAGGCCGGGCACGACCGCATCGCCATCCACGGCTTTGCCTCCAACACCCGCGCTGCGGTGCAATACCTGCGGCTGCTGGACTTCGGCACGCCGCTGGATGCGGCGCACACCCAGCGCATCCTGGGCACCCGCGCTGCCGGGTCCACCCGCATCGGCGCTGCGCTGCGCCATGCCACGCGCTGCCTGCTGGCCGAGCCCGCCGGCCCGCGCGCCATCGTGCTCATCACCGACGGCGCACCGTCGGACATCGACGTGTTCGATGCCCGCTACCTGACCGAAGATGCCCGCGCCGCCGTGCTGGCCGCGCGGCGCCTGGGCGTGCAGTGCCATGGCCTGGTGGTCGACCCCGGGGCTGACGCCTACGTACGCCGCATCTTCGGCTGGCGTAACTACCGCGTGGCCGAGACCGCCGCCCAGTTGCCGCGCCAGTTGGGCGAACTCTACGACCGACTGGCGACGCTCTGAGCGCGGACCATGCACCGACCTCGCCTTGCGCACCAACATGGCGCATATCCCACCTTGGTGCACGCCGGCGTGCGCACCATGCACGGGCGTGATCCCAGCGCCGCCATCCTGCGCACCCGTGGCAGCCGTGCGAAGGCGGCACGGCAATTGCATGAAGGAGCGCCATGGCCCCCCCCCGCGTTCGGCCTGCCTTGACAGCCGCGCGGTCTGATGTGGAAGCGAAGCGATATGGAACTGACTCCCCGCGAAAAAGACAAGCTGCTGATCTTCACCGCCGCCCTGCTGGCCGAGCGCCGCAAGGCCCGGGGGCTGAAGCTCAACTACCCCGAGGCCGTGGCTCTGATCAGCGCCGCCGTGATGGAAGGCGCACGCGACGGCAAGACCGTGGCGCAGCTCATGAGCGAAGGCCGCACCGTGCTGACCCGCGCCGATGTGATGGACGGCATCCCCGAGATGATTCCGGACATCCAGGTCGAGGCGACGTTTCCCGATGGCACCAAGCTGGTCACCGTACACCAGCCGATCGTCTGACGCACTCTGCTGTCGCTGTCTGCCCCCCTTTTTTGGAGATTCACCCATGCTTTCCCCCCGCACCAAATCCGCTCTTATTTTGATAGCTGCTAGCGCTTTATCCATGAGCGCTAGTGCCCATACGGTCGTAGAAGCGCACAGCCACAGCGGTTTCATCAGCGGCTTTGTGCACCCCCTGTTCGGGCTGGACCACCTGGCCGCCATGGTGGCCGTGGGCCTGTGGAGCGCACTGGCCGCCCGCAGCGCCGGGCGCGACCTGCTATGGGGCCCCGCGGGCTTTGCGGCCATGCTGCTGGTGGGCGCAGTGCTGGGCCTGCAGGGCGTGGTGCTGCCAGCGGTGGAGCCGATGATTGCTGCGTCGCTGCTGATCACCGGCCTGCTGGTCGTGTCGCGCCTGCGCGTGCCCGGGCTGGTGGCGGCGCTGGGCGTGGGCGTGTTTGCCGTCTTCCACGGCGTGGCCCATGGCTATGAGCTGGCAGGCAGCGCCAGCGCCTGGTGGACCCTGGCAGGCATGCTCACGGCTACCGTGCTGCTGCACAGCGCAGGCCTGGCCGCTGGCTGGGCGCTGCGCCACCGCCATGTGTGGCTGGCCCGCGCTGCCGGTGCGGGCGTGGCGGCATTCGGTGGCGCGCTGCTGGCGCAAATGGCCTGAGCATTCCCTGCAAGGAGCTTTCATGATCCCCGGCGAACTACTCACCGAACCCGGTGAACACCTGCTCAACGCGGGCCGCCGCACCCTCACGCTGGTGGTGCGCAACACGGGCGACCGGCCCATCCAGGTCGGCTCGCACTACCACTTTGCCGAAACGAACAACGCCCTGGGCTTTGACCGCGCCGCTGCACGCGGCATGCGGCTGAACATTGCCTCGGGCACCGCCGTGCGCTTTGAGCCCGGCCAAGAGCGCACCGTAGAGCTGGTGGACTACGCGGGCGAGCGCAAGGTGTATGGCTTTCAGGGTCTGACGCAGGGCGCGCTTTGAACTTTGAAACAAATCGGCCTCTATCGCTTATTGGATAAGCGCAAGCAGCTATCAAAACCATAGTAAACCGTTCTAGCGGAGCACCCCCATGGCAACCATTGGACGACGCGCCTATGCCGAAATGTTCGGCCCCACCGTGGGGGACCGGCTGCGCCTGGCCGACACCGAACTGATCCTCGAAGTCGAGGCCGACTACACCCTGCGCGCAGGCAGCTACGGCGAGGAAGTGAAGTTTGGCGGCGGCAAAACCATCCGCGACGGCATGGCCCAAAGCCAGCGCACCAACGCACAGGGAGCGGTGGACACGGTGCTCACCAACGCCCTGGTGATTGACCACACCCGCATCTTCAAGGCCGATATCGGCCTCAAGGCAGGTCGGATTGCAGCCATTGGCAAGGCAGGCAACCCCGACACGCAGCCGGGGGTAGACATCGTCATCGGGCCGGGCACCGAGGTCATCAGCTGCGAGGGCAACATCGTCACCGCAGGCGGCATCGACAGCCACATCCACTTCATCTGCCCGCAGCAGGTCGAAGAGGCCCTGGCCAGCGGCGTGACCACCATGCTGGGCGGCGGCACCGGCCCCGCCACGGGCACGCTGGCCACCACCTGCACGTCCGGCCCCTTCAACATGGAGCGCATGCTGCAGGCCGCCGATGCCTTCCCCATGAACCTGGGCTTCCTCGGCAAGGGCAACGCCAGCCTGCCGGACGCGCTGCACGAGCAGATCAACGCGGGCGCCATCGGCCTCAAGCTGCACGAAGACTGGGGCACCACGCCCTCGGCCATCAGCAACTGCCTGGATGTGGCGGACGAGACCGACACGCAAGTCGCCATCCACTCTGACACGCTCAACGAATCAGGCTTTGTGGAGAACACCATCGCCGCCGTGGCCGGGCGCGGCATCTGCGCCTTTCACACCGAAGGTGCGGGCGGCGGGCACGCGCCCGACATTCTGCGCGTGGTGGGTGAGGACAACTTCTTGCCATCGTCCACGAACCCCACCATGCCGTACACGCACAACACGCTGGACGAGCATGTGGACATGCTTATGGTGTGCCACCACCTGGACGCCAGCATTGCCGAAGACCTGGCCTTTGCCGAAAGCCGCATCCGCAAGGAGACCATCGCCGCCGAAGACATCCTGCACGACCTGGGTGCCATCAGCATGATGAGCAGCGACAGCCAGGCCATGGGCCGCGTGGGCGAAGTCATCCTGCGCACCTGGCAGACCGCGCACAAGATGAAGGTGCAGCGCGGGAGCCTGCAAGGCGACACCGCCCGAAGCGACAACTTCCGCATCAAGCGCTACGTGGCCAAGTACACGATCAACCCCGCCATTGCGCACGGCATCGCCCACGAGGTGGGCTCGCTCGAAGTCGGCAAGTGGGCGGACATCGTGATCTGGAAGCCCGCGTTCTTTGGCGTGAAGCCCGCGCTCATCCTGAAGGGCGGGCTGATCGCCATGGCCGCCATGGGCGACCCGAATGCCTCCATCCCCACACCGCAGCCCGTTCACTACCGCCCCATGTTCGGCGCGTTTGGCGGGGCCATTGCCAAGACCTCGCTCACCTTTGTGTCGCAAGCGGGGCTGACCGCAGGCATTGGCGAGCGCTTTGGCCTGCGCAAGACGCTCAGCGCGGTGCGCAATATCCGTGGCGTGCGCAAGCAGCACATGGTGCACAACAGCTACGCCCCCAAGATGGAGGTGGACGCGCAGACCTACACCGTGCGCGCCGACGGCCAGCTGCTCACCTGCGAGCCCGCCACGGTGCTGCCCATGGCGCAGCGGTACTTTTTGTTCTGAGCAACGCAGGCCGCCCACGCACCGCACATGCCGGGGCCACAATGCGCGTTTTGTTGATTGCCTGTTGCGACGGAAACCCATGCTCCAAGTCTCCAAACTTCTCCCCCAGGGCCAAGGTCTTGCGCCCGTCCTGCTCAAGCGCGCCACCACCGTCGAACTGGGCTGGGACGTGCGCCAGAAAAGCCGCTTTGCCGCCACCGACTCGGCCGGGCGCGAGCTGGGCATCTTCCTGCCCCGTGGCACGCTGGTGCGCGGCGGCGATGTGCTGGTGGCCGAAGACGGCTCCATGGTCCGCGTGATTGCAGCGCCCCAGCCGGTGCTGGTCATTACCCACTGCAAGATTCACGGCACGCCCTTTGACCTGACCCGCGCCGCCTACCACCTGGGCAACCGCCATGTGCCCATCGAGCTGCAGCCCGACCACCTCAAGATCGAGCCCGACCATGTGCTGGCCGACATGCTGCGCGCGATGCACCTGATCGTGACGGAGCAGAACATGGCGTTTGAGCCCGAAGGCGGTGCTTATGCAGCAGGGCATGGTGGTGGACACAGCCATGGGGGGCATGGACATGGCGACGATCATCACCACGGTCACGGCCAGGGCCACTCACATGACCATGACCATGACCATACCCACGATCATGGACATACCCACGAACACAGCCATGCAGCTGCGCCCGCCACAGCCCCGGCCCGTGGGCGCACCGTGTCCATCCCCGTAGTGGCCCAAGGGCATGTACACGGCCCCGGCTGCAACCACGCCCACTGACTCCCACTCCATGCGCCTGGACCGCCCCTCGCCCCTGCCCGCCGCCAGCTTTTTGCAACTGATGTGGCTGGCCTCGCCCGCGCTGCCCGTGGGCGGGTTCTCTTACTCCGAAGGGCTGGAAAGCGCCATTGAAAACGCGGGCCTCGCCAGCGAAGCCGCCGTGGGCGACTGGCTGCTGGACCAGCTCCACATCACCCAGGCCCGCGGCGACATGGCCCTCATCGCCAAGGCCGTGGGCGCGTGGCGCCGGGGTGACTGGGCGCATGTGAAAGAACTCAACGACTGGGTGCTCCACACCCGCGAAACCAGCGAGCTGCGCCTGCAGACCGAGCAAATGGGCCGCTCGCTGGCCGAATGGCTGCGCAACCAGTACCAGGGCGACGAGGCCCTGATGCCCGCCGTGCGCCACCTGGCCGCCCTGCCCCCCACCTACCCCGTGGCCTTTGCGCTGGCCGCATCGCCCACCCAGGCCCGCGTGCGCGAGGTGCTGCTGGCCTACGCCTTTGGCTGGGCCGAGAACATGGTGCAGGCCGCCCTCAAATCCATGCAACTGGGCCAAAGCGCGGGCCAGCGCATCCTGGCAAGGCTGGCCGCCGCCATCCCCCTAGCCGCCGACCACGCCGCCAGCCTGATGGACAGTGAGCGCCAGGCGTTTTCGCCCATGCTGGCCATTCTGAGCGCCCAGCACGAAGTGCAATATTCAAGACTTTTTCGCTCCTAGCGCAAGCAGGACAAGCGCAATTAGCTATCTATTTAATAGCAAATGATGCCATCACCCACACCATGACCACTGCACTGCACCACATCCCCCACCGCACCAAAAACCTGCCCCCCCTGCGCGTAGGCATCGGCGGCCCCGTAGGCTCCGGCAAAACCACGCTGCTGGAGATGCTGTGCAAGGCCATGCGCGATGACTACGATCTCATCGCCATCACCAACGACATCTACACCAAGGAAGACCAGCGCCTGCTCACCGTCAGCGGCGCGCTTCCGCCTGAGCGCATCCTGGGCGTGGAAACCGGCGGCTGCCCCCACACGGCCATCCGCGAGGATTGCTCCATCAACCTCGAAGCCATCGACCGCATGCTGGGCGAGTTCCCCAACGCCGACATCGTGTTTGTGGAAAGCGGCGGCGACAACCTGGCAGCCACCTTCAGCCCCGAGCTGAGCGACCTCACCATCTACGTCATCGACGTGGCCGCCGGCGAAAAAATCCCCCGCAAGGGCGGCCCCGGCATCACCAAAAGCGACCTGTTCGTCATCAACAAGACCGACCTGGCCCCCCACGTGGGCGCCAACCTGGATGTGATGCGCGCCGACACCGAGCGCATGCGCAAGACAGCGCAAGGCCTCAAGCCCTTCGTGATGACCAACCTCAAGACACAGTCTGGCCTGGACGAGGTCGTGAGATTTATCGAGAAGAGCGGCTTGCTCAAGGCCTGAGTGCATCGCTCACGGTGGACACCAGCACGTGGGCTGCTGAACACCGGGGCTTTGCTCCACAGAGATCACTCCACCGTGACGCTCTTGGCCAGATTGCGAGGCTTGTCCACATCCGTCCCCCGCGCGCAGGCCGTGTGGTAGGCCAGCAGCTGCAGTGGCACCACGTGCAGCAACGGGCTGAGGGCGCCGTAGTGTTCGGGCATACGGATCACGTGCAGGCCTTCGGCGCTTTCGATGTGGGTGTCGGCGTCGGCCAGCACGTAGAGCACACCGGCGCGGGCGCGCACTTCCTGCATGTTGCTCTTGAGCTTTTCCAGCAGCGCGTCGTTGGGCGCCACGGTCACCACCGGCATGGCGCTGGTCACCAGGGCCAGCGGGCCGTGCTTGAGTTCGCCAGCCGGGTACGCCTCGGCGTGGATGTAGCTGATTTCCTTGAGCTTGAGCGCGCCTTCGAGCGCAATGGGGTAGTGCAGGCCCCGGCCCAGGAACAGGGCGTTTTCCATGCGCGCAAAGTCTTCGGCCCAGCTGATGAGCTGTGGCTCCAGCGCCAGCACGGCCTGCAGGGCCACGGGCAGGTGGCGCATGGCTTTGAGGTGCTCGGCCTCTTGGGCTTCGGTCAGGCGCCCCTTGCTTTGGGCCAGCGCCAAGGTCAGCAGGAACAAGCCCGCGAGCTGCGTGGTGAAGGCCTTGGTGCTGGCCACGCCAATCTCGACCCCGGCGCGGGTGATGTAGGCGAGCTTGCATTCGCGCACCATGGCGCTGGTGGCCACGTTGCAGATGGTGAGCGTGTGCTGCATGCCTAGGCTCTGCGCGTGGCGCAGCGCGGCCAGGGTGTCGGCGGTTTCGCCGCTTTGGCTGATGGTGACGACCAGGGTGCGCGGGTTGGGCACGCTGGTGCGGTAGCGGTATTCGCTGGCCACTTCCACCTGGGTGGGGATGCCCGCGATGTCTTCCAGCCAGTACTTGGCGGTGCAGCCGCTGTAGTAGCTGGTGCCGCAGGCCAGGATGAGGACGTTGTCGATTTCCTTGAACACGCGCCACGCGGCCGCGCCGGGCTCGCCGTGCAGGCCTGCACCGTCAAACAGCTCGGGCACGATGCCTTCCACGCCTTCGAGCGTGTCGGCAATGGCGCGCGGCTGCTCGAAGATTTCCTTTTGCATGTAGTGGCGGTACGGCCCCAGCTCGGCCGCACCGCTGTGGGCCAGCACGGTGCGCACGGGGCGCTCGGCAGGCGTCAGCGCCTGGCGCGTAGCCGCGCCCTGGGCCACGATCCAGTAGCGGCCCAGTTGCAGGTCCACCAGGTCGCCCTCTTCCAGGTAAACGATCTGGTCGGTCACACCCGCCAGGGCCATGGCGTCGCTGGCCAGGAAGTGCTCGGAGCCGTCTTTGCCTACGCCCAGGATGAGCGGGGAACCCGCGCGTGCGCCCACCACGCGGTGGGGTTCGTCCTTGTGGATTACGGCGATGGCGTAGGCGCCGTGCAACTGGGCCACAGCGGCCTGCACCGCTTCAAACAAATCGCCCTGGTAGAGGCTGTCCACCAGGTGCGCGATGACTTCGGTATCCGTTTGGCTCACAAACACATAGCCACGGGCCTGCAGGGCGGCGCGCAGTTCTTCGTGGTTTTCGATGATGCCGTTGTGCACCAGCGCCACACGGCCTGGCTGGCTGGCGGCATCGCCCGTGCCGTGGCTGAAATGCGGGTGGGCGTTGTGCATGGCCGGTGCACCGTGCGTGGCCCAGCGGGTGTGGGCGATGCCGGTGGCGCCGTCCAGGTGCTCGGCTGTCACTTGTTCCAGCAGTTCGGCCACGCGGGCGGTGCTGCGGGCGCGCTGCAGGCCGCCCTGGGGCGTGCCGTTGCGCGACGCATCAAGGCTGGCTGCGTGCACTGCCACACCGCAGGAGTCATAGCCGCGGTATTCGAGCCGTTGCAGGCCCTGCACAAGGATGGGAACGATGTTGCGCGTGGAAACCGCGCCGACGATGCCGCACATGGATGGTGCCTCCGATAAAACCAATGCGACGGATGGTAGGCAGGCGTCGGAGAAATATGCAGTTGATTTTTCAATGAAAGTGAAATTTAATTTCTACATCCATCCACATAGAAATAATATTTCATAATCAACTCTTTTATGCAATCAATCACCCTCGATGCCATCGACCTGCAACTGCTGGACTTGCTGCAGCACGATGCCGCCCAAAGCAACCAGGCCTTGGCTGAACGGGTGCATGTGTCGCCCCCCACCTGCCTGCGGCGCGTGAAGCGGCTGCACGATGTGGGCCTGATCGAGCGGCAGGTGGCCCTGCTGCAGCCCGACAGGCTGGCCGCCGTGCAGGGCCACGGGCTGGCCTGCCTTGTGGAAGTGAGCCTGGACCGCCAGAGCGCCGAGGCGCTGGACGCCTTTGAAGCCCGCGCCGTGGCCGACGCCGAGGTGCAGCAGTGCTGGCGCGTGTCGCCGGGGCCGGACTTTGTGCTGGTGGTGCACACGCGCGATATGCCAGGCTACTTGGCGCTGTCGCAGCGGCTGTTTACCGCCGATACGAACGTGCGCAATGTGAAGGCGTTCTTCAGCACCAAGCGGGCGAAATTTGAAACAAAAGTGCCGCTATCGCTTAACCCATAAGCGCCAGCAGCTATCTTTTCAATAGCAAATCAATCTGCCGCCGCAGGCCACTCCACCCGCACCGTGCAGCCCTGCCCCACCGCCGCCGTGGCCGTGATGTGGGCGCCGTGGCGTTCGGCAATGGCGCGGCACACGGCCAGGCCTGCGCCCACGCCGTCAAATTCGGTTTCGCGGTGCAGGCGCTGGAAGATGCCAAAAAGGCCCGCTGCGCGCTCGGGGTTGAAGCCCGCGCCGTTGTCTTGCACTTCCCACGCCACCCAGCCTGCGCCGCGCTCTGCGGGCACGGTGCGCACCGCAATGCTGGGGGCTGGCTGGTGCTGGCTGAATTTGAGGGCGTTGCCCAGCACCTGCACCAGCAGCTCATGCAGCAGGGCCGGGTCGGCCTGCAGGGTGGGCAGGTCTGCGGCCACACTCCATTGCGCGGCCTCTGCCGTGGGCAGAGCGGCCCGGGCTTTTCCTACTGCGGCGGACAAGGCCACCGGCTGCAAATGCAAGGGTGCGCGGCCCACGCGCGACAACGCCAGCAGCCCGTCCAGCATCAGCGCCATGCGGCGGGCCGATTGCTCCATGGTGCTGACGAACTCTTGCGCCTCTTGCAGCGCCGGACTTTGCAGCACATCGGCGGGCAGGTCGCCCAGCACCTCGCGCACCAGCTTGCCGTACGACGTGATGTGGCGCAGCGGCGCACGCAGGTCGTGCGAAACCACGCGCAAAAACTCTTCCTGCGCAGCCGCCATGTCGGCCACCTGCTGCTGGCTGGCGGCCAGCGCGGCGCGCAACTGCTCAGGGGTGAGGTCGGGGGTCATGTCTTCGTCAAGCATGGCGCTCGGCTCACAGGTTCTCAAGCCTTCGGCTGCTTCTTGGGTCTTTGCCAGTTCGCAATGCTGACTTGCTTGCCACGGGCCACGCTCAGTGCGCCGGGCTCGGTGCTCTTGGTGATGGTGCTGCCACCACCCACCGTGCCGCCCGCGCCAATCGTCACCGGGGCCACCAGCACGCAGTTGCTGCCGATGTGCACATCGGCCTCGATCACCGTGCGGTGCTTGTTGGCGCCGTCGTAGTTGGCGGTGATGCTGCCTGCGCCGTAGTTCACGCGTTCGCCCACCGTGGCGTCGCCCAGGTAGGCCAGGTGGTTGGCCTTGGCGCCGTCGGCCAGCGTGCTGTTCTTCACTTCCACAAAGTTGCCGATGTGCACCTCGCGGCCCAGCTGCGCGCCGGGGCGCAGGCGGGCAAAGGGGCCAATCAGTGAGCCTTCGCCCACGGTGGCGCCGGTCTTTTCGCCGTCGATGTGGGTGTAGGGGTGGATGACTGCGCCTGCCGAAATGCGCGCATTGGCAATGCAGCAGTTCGCGCCAATGCTCACGCCCCCGCCCAGTTCCACGTGGCCGGTGAAGACGCAGTTCACGTCGATCTCCACGTCCTGGCCGCAGACCAGCTCGCCACGCACGCCGGTGCGGGTGTCGTCGCGCAGGTCAAAGCGGGCGGGGTCGGCCATGCGCACGCCCTGCTCCATCAAGGCGCGGGCCTGGCGCAGTTGGTGGGCGCGCTCCAGCTCGGCCAGTTGCAGGGGGCTGTTCACGCCCGCCACCTGCAGGGCATCGGTGATGCGGTGGGCCACCACGGGCACGCCGTCGGCCACGGCCATGGCGACGATGTCGGTCAGGTAGTACTCGCCCTGGGCGTTGTGGTTCGTCAGCCGCGCCAGCCAGGGCGTGAGCAGGCGTGCGGGCACGGCCATGATGCCGCTGTACACCTCGGTGATGGCGCGTTGCGCATCGGTGGCGTCTTTGTGCTCGACGATGCCTTGCACGGCGCCGTCGGCATTGCGCACGATGCGGCCGTAGCCGGTGGGGTCGGGCAGCGTGACGGTGAGCAGCGCCAGCCGCTCGCCACCGCTGGCGGCCACCAGGGCGCGCAGGGTGTCGGCCTGGGTCAGGGGCACATCGCCCGAGAGGACGACCGCCGTGCCGTCCGCAGGCAAATGAGGCACGGCCTGCTGCACGGCGTGGCCGGTGCCCAGTTGCGGTTCCTGGCGCACAAACTTCAGATCAAAATGGGCTGTAGCGCTCGTGAATCCAGCGGTGGCTGCTTCTACTTCTGTAGCACCATGGCCGGTGATGACGATGGCGCTGCGGGCCTGCAGGTGGGCGGCCTGGTCCAGCACATGGTGCAGCAGGGGGCGCCCGGCCAGGCGTTGCAGCACCTTGGGGGTGCGGCTTTTCATGCGCGTGCCCTTGCCGGCCGCCATGATGAGGATGTCGAGTGGAGTCATGAGAGCAAATCCGTGGGTGGGCGCAGCGGGCAGCCGCCGCGCGGGGTGCCGCCGATTATCGGGGCTGGCCCGCCACGCGTTGGCGCGCTATGTAAACAATAGCTGCCTGCGCTTTTACAGCGGGCGCCACAGGCACTTTTTGCGTCATGCAGCGGCGTCTTGGCACCGCGCTACAGCAGGGGCAGCAGCCGGGGCGGCCGGTCGTAATACTCGGCAATGCGCGCCAGCGCCCGGGTGTTGAGCATGCGCAGCCGCCCGTTCTTGAGTTCGTGCAGACCCAGGGCCGACAGGCGCCGCAGCGTCTTGTTGGTGTGCACCAGCGAGAGCCCCAGCGCATCGGCAATGTGCTGCTGGTTGAGCGGGAATGCGACCGAGCCGTCCTCCACCAGCCCGATGCGTTCCATGCGCCGGTACAGGTGCATGAGCAGCATGGCCACGCGCTCGGTGGCGTTGCGCCGGCCTGCCGTGAGCAGGTGGTCGTCCACATGGCCTTCTTCGTGCGCCGACAGCCAGGTGATGTCATAGCCCAGACGCGGGTGCTCGCGAAACAGCGTCCATAGGCCATCGCTGGGGAACACGCACAGCGTGCAATCGGTAAGCGCCTCCACCCCGTGCATCGAGGCATCGCCAAACTCCTGCTGCAAGCCCACCAGGTCGCCCGGCAGCAAGAAGTTCAGGATCTGGCGCCGCCCGTCGCTGAGCGTTTTGTAGCGAAACGCCCAGCCCGAATACAGCGTGAAAAGGCGGGCATTGTCCCAATGCCAGTAAGTTAAGCAAAGGCCCTTCGGGGTCTTTGTTGTTTGTACAGTGC